>JAESUL010000154.1 GCA_016763115.1 Phycisphaerales bacterium
ACAGGGCAACCGCATGTTCGGCGGCCCGGCGGTACTCGCTGAGCTCAGCGGCACTCGGATCATTCATGTCATCTGAGCCGTACAACCCGATCTGCAGCGTGTACACGGCGTCCTCACCAAGCCGACGCTTCACATTGCGGAGATCAAAGTCCGGGTTAGACCCCTGCAGAGCCGAGCCCGAAGGCGGAGCAATATAAGCCCCCGAAAAGGGTGTGCCTTCGTTGAGGATGATGCCTCGGATCCGTTCGAGTTCAGATTTCGCCCTCGAATCATCCGCTCCAGAGTAATGCCCGTAAGCGATGACCAGCCCGGTGGTTCGCTCGTCAATGTAGGCTTGGGGCAACCCGCCCTGATTCTGGATGGTGTCCAGCAGCATCTTTGCGTGCTCTATCCGCCCACTGGCCACCCGCGAAAGCACGATGGACCATTCGCCGGCGGCATCGGAACCACCCCGATTTGGGGAGAGCACGCTGCTGGATTGCTGACCATATTCATTGAGCCCCGATGATTTGTCCTCGCGGGTCGTGCTGGCGCACCCCGCGAGGGCTCCGATCAGGAGCATCAGAACGATGTTTGGATACACGAACAAACCCAAACCGCCCTTGTGATGGGTGTTTTGGCGTGGGGCGAAAAATTGTCTGAAAATAGGGCTCGGGTCCGTCATGGTGTTATTCTCTGTAAGTGTTTTATTTGCAATGGAATAGGTTGAAAATTGTTTTCTTTGTGTTTATTCGAGCGATCGTGATCGGTGGGTCGATACAGAACTCAACGGATGGTTGGAACCGTTTACCGAATTACCACATAGAGTGTATGTCCGAGTGGTGGGCACTGCAGGACACAAGAAGAAGGAGGCTCTCCGTCATGACTTATATTACCCCGTCTCAAACTGGTTCGGTTTCCGGCGTCGGCCGGATCCATACAGAAAGAACCGATCGCACAGAATCACGCCAAGAAGATGTACGATCAGGGGCATCGCGTGGCGCTGACCAGGCGCTACTCTCGCCTGTTTCAAGGTACCTCTCGGAACTCAAGGCCGGCCCGCCGGTCCGCACAGACCTCGTGGCGCGTGTGAAACAAGAGATCGACGCCGAGACCTACGAAACATCCGACAAGTTCGATGCGATCCTCGACGATGTGGCCCAGGATGTCGATTTCGACGCCGATTCACTCTTCGGGTCCTAAACCAGGTTTTTCAATAGGTTCTCCACAAGGCCGTCCCGCTCGTCGGGGCGGTTTTTATGATCCACCCTCGCCCTTTGATCTGATCTAGGATTCGTCATGATTCAACTCGGCGTCAATATCGACCATGTCGCAACCGTTCGCAACGCCCGGTACCGAGGCTCTTCGGATCTGGGCGAGCCTGATCCTGTCCGCGCTGCCCACGAGGCCGAACTCGGCGGGGCCGACGGCATCACCGTCCACCTCCGCGAAGACCGTCGCCATATCGGCGACCGTGATGTCAATCTGCTTGTCAGTCTCGTCAAGGTCAAACTCAACCTCGAAATGGCTGCCACCGACGAGATGGTGGGTATTGCGTGCAAACTCCGCCCCGCAACCGCGATGCTGGTCCCCGAAGGGCGTCAAGAAGTCACGACCGAGGGCGGGCTCGATGTTGCTGGGCAGCGTAATCGGCTTCAATCTGTCGTCAGCACGCTCAAGGACGCGGGGCTGATTGTCAGCGCGTTTATTGATGCCGAGTCTCATCAGATCAAAGCGGCTGCAGAGGTCGGTTTCGATGTCTGCGAGGTGCACACGGGCCCGTACGCCGAGGCATTCGCCCGCTGTGGCGGCGACATGCGCCGTGATGAACTCGCCAATGCACTGGGGAATGTTGCCAGTGCGGGCAAACAGATCCGCGATTCGGGTATGCGGTTCAACGCCGGGCACGCGCTCAACTACCACAATGTCCATCCGATCGCCGCGTTGGTCGGCATCGAGGAACTGCACATCGGGCACGCGATCGTCAGCCGGGCGATCTACACCGGGCTGCGGAGCGCGGTGGCGGACATGAAATCGATACTTTGTTCTTCGTGCGCACAATGATTGAACTTTTCGCTTTGGCGATCGGGGCATCGGGTGTACGATGCGGGTATGCCGAGCACTCCCAGATCGTCGAGTCGATCTGTTTCAGATCCCGTTGACCAAGATCCAAACGCTTCATTCGAGTTGTTCACCAACCACGAGGCTGCGCTGTCGTTTCTCAACTCGAAGGTCAACTTCGAGCGTTCGCGTCCCAAGGGGACTGGCGGGCAGGAATCGTTCAAGCTCAAACGGATGCACGCGCTGCTCAAGGTGCTCGGTGATCCGCACTTCGCGGTCCCGATGGTGCATATTGCGGGTTCAAAGGGCAAGGGCTCGGTGTGCTCGATGCTGTCGAGCTGCTTGGTTGCCAACGGATACACCACCGGGATGTTCACCAGCCCGCACCTGATTGACGAGCGTGAACGAATCCAACTCTCGGGTGAACCGGTCAGCGAAGCGGTCTTTGACCACGCGATTGCCCAATGCCGCGATGCGAGCTTGGTGATCGAGGACGAGCACGGCGAGGTGACTTATTTTGAGATGCTCACCGCAGCAGCCTTTGTGGTCTTTGCCCAAGAAGCGGTCGATCTCGCGGTGATCGAGACCGGGATGGGCGGGCGGTTGGATTCGACCAATGTGGTCCGCCCGGTAGCGGTGGGGTTGACCGCGATCCACCTCGAGCACACCGAGGTGCTCGGCGAAACCCTCGAAGCGATCGCAGGCGAGAAGGGCGGGATTATCAAGTCCGGCGTGCCCGCGATCACGGTGCCTCAGCAAGATTCGGTCATCGAGGTGTTCCGTGAATGTGCAAAGAGTGTTGGTGCGCCACTCAAAGTGCTCGGCGAGGACATTATCTATACCTGCCGATTCCAAGCATCGGGAACTCGTGGCCCGCACCCGCGGGTGTGTGTTGGCGAGATGCCCGGCGGGTACGAGCATCTCTCGGTGCCGTTATTCGGTGAACACCAAGCGGGCAACTGCGGGTTGGTGCTTGCGATTTTGCTTGAGTTGATCGAGCGTGGGTTTGATCTCCCCGAGCCTCGCGTGGTCGCCGGGCTTGCTCAGAGTTCCAACGCTGGCAAACTCGAGTTGGTCCACAATGAACCCCGGATTTATATTGATGGAGCCCACACGCCCGAGAGCATTCATGAGACGCTTCGGGCAGCGGGGGCGCATCTGGAGTACGACTCGCTGGTGGTGGTGTTCGGGTGCAACCGCGACAAACGGGCGCAGGAGATGGTTGACAAGCTGGATCGCGGCGCCGACAAGGTGATCTTTACCCGTGCGTCGTCTACGCCCAGGGCGATGGACCCCGAGCAACTCCGCGAGATGTTCCTTGAGAACAAGAAGTATCCGGGGATGGTGCATATCGAGCCGAGCGCCAAGGAAGCGATCAACAACGCGGTGCGTGCGGTGACGAGCCATGATCTGATCTTGGTGCTGGGGAGTTTTTACCTCGCCGGGGAGGTCAAGGCGCTTCTCCAGGCGGCCCATGCCAAGGCCGGCGACCCTCAGAAATGAGCCCAATCCGGTGTTTCCTGCCTGATCCGGGGTGATTATGGCCTTACAGCGAATACACTCGTGAACCATGGGCGACCAAGAACACCAATCGAACGAACCATCCATCGCGTACCGGTACACCGCGCAGGTCGCTGACGAACTCGAGACGCGCTGGCAGAATCAATGGGATGCAGACAATGCCTTCCACCAGCCTAATCCGGGCGAGGATGGGTTTGATGGGTCCAAGCCCAAGTATTTCTGTATGGATATGTTCCCGTATCCGTCCGGAGCCGGGCTGCATGTCGGGCACCCCGAGGGGTACACCGCGACGGACATTATCTCACGCTATAAACGGATGAAGGGGTTTAATGTGCTCCATCCAATGGGGTGGGACGCGTTCGGGCTGCCAGCGGAGCAGTACGCGATCCAGACGGGTGTTCATCCGGTGGTGACGACCCGCAACGCGATCGACAATTTTCGGCGGCAGCTCAAGCGGTTCGGGTTCAGCTACGACTGGTCGCGCGAGTTCGGGACGATCGACGAGAGCTATTACCGCTGGACACAGTGGATCTTTTTGCAGGTGTATCACGCGTGGTTTGACGCCGAGCAAAAGCGGGCCAGGCCGATCACTGAGCTGGTGGAGGAGTTTGCTTC
>JAESUL010000015.1 GCA_016763115.1 Phycisphaerales bacterium
CGTAGTGGCCGTGGGGGCGCACCGTGACGAGGACCTCGGCCCCAATTCTGGTTCGGTGTATCTTTTCAATGCTCCAACCGGCGTCCAGACCGACAAACTTCTCCCAAGCGACGGATTAGAAGATGGCTTCTTCGGCGGATCTGTCGCCATGGCCAACGGTGTGGTGGTCGTGGGGTCGATTGGTGACGGCGACGACGGCAATGATTCCGGTGCGGCGTATCTTTTCGACACTTCTACCGGTTTCCAGATCGCCAAACTCCTCCCAAGCGACGGAGCGCAGTTTGATGGGTTCGGTTTCTCCGTCGCCATCAGCAACGGCATGGTGGCTGTGGGGGCGCGGAGTGCCGACAGCAACGGCGGCAACTCTGGCTCGGCGTATCTTTTCGATGCTTCAACCGGTGCCCAAGTCGCCAAACTCCTCCCGAGCGACGGAGCAGCGAATGACCGGTTCGGCTGGTCCATCGGCATCAACAACGGCACGGTGGCCGTGGGGGCGATGTGGGACGACGGTGCCACCAGCACCTCGGGCTCAGCGTATGTGTTCACCGCTCCCAGCCTTTGCGCAGCCGACCTCACCGAACCGTTCGGTGGCGTGCTGAATCTTCAAGATGTGTTCGCCTACATTGCCTTATTCAACGCCCAAGATCCGGCGGCCGATCTCGCTGCGCCGTTGGGGATATTGAATCTCCAAGATGTGTTCGCGTACCTCGCACTCTTCAACGCCGGTTGCCCATAAAGCGGTTCACACATAAATCTACGCACAAAGAAACCCGGATCAGCATCCTTGCCGATCCAGGTTTATGGTGGTTTATTTGTATTCGACTCAGGCGGCCATATTGGTCGCTTGTTCGATCGCATCAACAACCATCCGCACCTGGAATGGTTTCTTGAGGAACCCGTCAAACCCGGCGGCTCGCAGCCCTTGGGCTTGCCCGTCAGTGAGTTTCCCCGACATAGCGATCAACTTGGTCATCTGCATGGCTTCGCTTGAGCGGATGAGTTGGGCGATCTCTCGTGGGTCGCCTTCTGCGACATGGATATCAATCAGCACGACATGCGGACGGAACCGTTCGCATTCGAGCCCGGCGGAAAATGCCGAGTTGGCAGCCTTGATGTCGTAGCTGGTTTGCTCGCCGAGCACCCGCTGGAGGACATCGGAGACATCCTGGTCGCCGTCGATGACGAGCACGCGGGTATTGCCTGTGGAGATCCCGTCCATGGGGATATGGTGGGCCTTCATGAACCGGTAGAGTTCGGGTACGGGGATCCGTCGATCCTTTGATCCGGGGATTCGGTATCCCTTGAGTTGCCCTGAATCGAACCATTTGGACACGGTCCTGGGGGCTACATTACAGATTTTGGCGACTTCGCCGGTGGTTAGCACATCTTTTTCAATCGTCATTTTCTCACCTCGGGGGTACACAGAGGGGTGATTCGGCGTAGCCGTCATACACCGGAACACCTGCAACATCGGTGCGATTGGCGGGGTTCTTGACGCGATTGTCCTGCCGTGGGGGCGAATGACCCAGATTCAAGGTATTCGGACCAAGTCATGAATCTGAGAATCATCATCAATCAGATGCCAAAGCGGTTTGACACCCACTCACCGAGTCCGATACAGTTTCATCCTCGGAGATCAGGATTGGGCAACAGATGCCCCTGGTTGTCCGTATATGATGCCTCCGCGTGGGGCCGATTTGTGTCCCAGCGTCACAGGAGAAGATTGTGCGTCTATCGAACCGGAAGTTTGCCCGTCTGTCCTACTCGTTTGTCCTTCTTGCAGGGACGGCCGGGATGCTCACAGCCCCATCGGTTGCGATTGCCCAATCCCAACCCACTACCGATCAGCAAGAGCAGCAACTCGTGTTGCTCCGCGATTTCATCCACTTTGTGAAAATCTCGCGGTACGATGTCGCCGCCGATTTGGGTCGTCAACTGCTCGCCGAGGGATTGGACCCCGAAGAGTTCGTCGATCTGGTCGAAGGCTCACGCGAGCGTGAACGATTCGAGCAGGCGGTCGCTGCCGCGATGCGTGTGCCCGTTCTTGAACCGGCAGCCGCCGAGATGGACAGACTCTTCCGCGACGGCAAGCTCGCCCGTGCCCGCAACCCCGAAGAGATCGCACACAACATCGAACTGCTCACCGGCGGGCTTCGCGCACGCCAGCTCGGTCGCCAGCGTTTGCTCGTTGCCGGCGAATACGCGATGCCTCAACTCCTCGAAGCGTTCCTCCAGCAACGCAACATCACCCTCAAGGCCCAGGTCCAGAGGCTGCTCGTTGACATGGGGCGCCAATCGATTATCCCGTTGACCACTTCGCTCGATGGGCTCGATGCGATCCGTCAAGAAGCCATCGTCGAGGTCCTCGGGCTCATTCCCTACCGCACCAGCCTGCCGGCCTTGGTGGATCTCCACCAGAACACCGACAACAACTCGGTCCGCAATGCGTGCTCACGCGCCATCGCGAGACTTGGTGGTGACTCCAACGACAATGTTGCGGATTTGTACACCGTGCTCGCGGAAACCTATTACACCGAGCCCGCAGAACTCACCAGCTTTGCCGGCGAAGAGTACCAACTGCTCTGGAACTTCGACAATGGGCTCGGGCTCATCATGACCCCGATCCTGACCCCGGTGTTCCACGAAGCCATGGCCATGCGTGTTGCCGAGCGTTCGCTCACCATCAACCCCGCAGATTCCGAGACGCTCGGGCTCTGGGTCGCGGCCAACTACTCACGCTCGCTCGACTCAACTGATGGATACGAGAACCCGGTTTACCCAAGTAGTCGCCGAGCTGCTGCCTACTACGGCATCGCCGCCGGCCCGGATATCGCCCAGCTGGTCCTCCGCCGAGCACTCGACACCCGCGATACTCCGCTGGCACGCAACGCCATCGACGCGATCGCCGAGACCGCCGGGTCACGGATGCTCTGGGGGCAGTCGGTCAACGATCGGTTCCCGCTGCTCGAATCATTGAACTACCCCAACCGGCGGGTGCAGTACGAGGCGGCCCTCGCGCTCGGACAGGCCCAGCCAACACAATCATTCCAGAGCTCTGGTCGTGTGATCCCGCTGCTCGCCAGCGCGGTGCGGGACGCTTCGGCGATCAACGCC
>JAESUL010000155.1 GCA_016763115.1 Phycisphaerales bacterium
CCGGCAAACCGCTCTCGGAAATGGGTGGGCCCAAAGAAATTACCAATGTTTTCAAGGCCCGAAATCTCACCGCCAATGGCCCGGCATCCTACGGCTTCGCATCCATGGGGCTCCTCGATGTTCAGTTTGTCGATGTCGTGGTCGTCATGTGGGACGGCACGAAGTTCACGAACCGAACCCTGGTCCTTCAGGCGAGTGATAAAAACTGGTACGCCATGCCTCGCCCGGATCTTTTCCCACTGCTGAGCATCGGGCTCAACTCGGAAACAGATTCCGTGACTGCCTGGGACGAATAAAACAAGCTGGGTGCCCTGCTTTGACCCAAAAGGCAAAGCAGATTCTTCATTTATCATACAACTCCAAGATCCTCCTTCACCCTTCGGGCTGAAGCAGGGCACCAAATCAGACGGTGCCGAGATGATTACGGGCAATCAACCGAGAAGAGATCGAGGTATGCAAAGATGTCCTGAAGGTTGTATGTCCCGTCGTCGCTCAGGTCGGCCCGGTCATCTTGTGCGTTGAAGAACCCGAGAAAGACAAAGTTGTCACCGAGGTTGTGGTTCTGGCTGTTGTTGAAATCTGCCGGACAGATCAATAATCGTCACCGAGTTGAACGGATTGGGGACATCGATCGAAGATCCGCCATGCAGGCTGATGCCCTCGAAGTCCTCGATGATGATCTCAAGATCAGCGAAGCTGTTAACCTGCTGCCCGGCAGCGTGGCAAGCGAGCAGGGCAAGACTTCCAGGCAGCATGCCCATCTTCGTGCTTGTTTCATTGGAGATTCCTCGATTACGATGTGTGTTTGTGCTACGAGATACAGCAACTTGTCAATCATGCTTAATCGAGCACGATCCGTCTTCGCACACCGATCTCCCGAACCATCGCAACCGATTGCGGGCAAATACACGGTACCCGGCATCAGTGATCTGACGAATGATCGGCAGGCGTGTCCACGATGCCTGCCAGCCGCGTCCGGTGATTTGGTACACATACCGGATGCTGTCAGGTCCAGAAAGTATCTCGCCCTGCGGCGTGCGTACATGCAATGAAGCCGCGAGCGTCTGCAGGTCAATGCCGGCGAACTCGATGAGCGGGTCATCGGATCGGAAATCAACACACCGCACAAGCCCGCGTCCGCGGTCGAGTTTCTCAAACACCGCTGCCGACTTGGTGCACACGCTGCACCATCCGTCGTAGTACGCGATTGTCGGCACGGTGGTCATGCTCGATTGTAGGTGGGTGATCTTAACGGGTTTAGCCGCCGAGGTCTTTGATCAGACCATCGGTGACGGTTTCGACCGAGCCTGCGTTGGCCTTGAATATCGTCGCGCCGGCAAGGTGGTCGGGCTCGATCTGTCCGGTTGTGGTGTCGTATCGCCACCCGTGGGTATTGGCACCCGCAGGGGCGCCGCCGAGCCGCACGGTGCCCAGCCCGTTGATTTTATTGGCGGGGATGCCGTTGATGTAGGGGCCGTAGACCCCACCGGGGTCGTTGACGGTGCCGTCGAGGTCCGAGCGTTTGATGAGCCTGAAGTAGAATGTTAACTGGGTGCCCGCGCCGACATGGGCCATCACGCCCTGGTGCTCGACTTCGTACAAATCGAGTGCGCCTTGCAGTACCCTCTGATCGGCAATGACCGAGTTCTTGGCGGCGTTCTCTGCCGAACTCGACATCCGCGGGATGGCGATCGCGCCGATGATCCCGATGATAACCACCACGATGACCAACTCGATAAGCGAAAAGCCCGCCCGCGCGGGCTTGGGGTTTCGGGTTGGGATGGGCCGTGTCCTCACCAAGAAACTATCGGTTTGATCCGGACAACTCGTGGTCGAGATGCAGGAAGCCGCAGAATCTGGGTGAATTCCCCGTCCTTAGAACAGGAGATTGCGTCCGAGAATCAGGCGTTGTCGCTGGGTGCTTGGCAACAACATTTGCCATCGATTGACCACGGACCTGCGCCCTTGAAGATGACATAGGCGGAGAAGAGGATGATGGCGATGGCCATGACCATCATTGGAATGTATGGGTTGGCATGCGGAGCCCCTTCAACAGGAATCGGCCACCCATCGCTTGGGATCTTGATGTGGGTCATCACGGCACCGAGCATGGTGCCGATGGCGATGACGGCACCGATCCTGGCGAATGCGCCAATGACTAAGAGGATGCCCGCGAGAATCATCATCGGTGGTGTCACCATCGCGGTTATGTCTGGCATCGGGAGTCCGGCGGCTTGGACAAGTGGCTTCATCGGGAGTGCGCCGGTGATATGCATGACACCAAAGGCCAGAAGTGGTGCACCCGCGAGGATTCGGAGGACGGCGATGTGCCTTTGGTTTGTTGTTTTAGTGAGTGCGTTGGTCATGGAGAAGTGAACCTTATCAGGGCGGGGACTATTCCCCGGTCCTCAAGAGATTACCATACCTTCTCGGCGCATGTGGGCACGATCCACATCCCGATCACCGCAGCGAGTGCCGATTTGAGCACCATTCCGGGCAGAAACACGATCATCCCGTAGTAGATCGCGTTGCCCCAAGTTAATGTTTGGGCCTGGGTATCAAGCACCCGGACCCAGTACAACCAGGGCACGCCGAACGCGAAAACAACCAGATGAGCAACGATTCCAGCGACAAACAACGCTCCGTACCCACGGACCGAGCCGGGGACTTTGCGGGTCGTGCCGTCGTGCTGATGGACCTCTTTATCGCGCCGGCGGACGATCCGCCCGACGATGGGCTGGCAGACTAAAAAACCCAAAATATATCCCCCGGTCTGCCCGATCAGCGTGATCCATCCACCTTCGCCCTCGGCGAACACCCGCACGCCGACAGCCCCGGCACCAATATACAGCAGGATACTCAGCATCCCCAACCGAGGCCCGAGGGTCAACGCGGTCAACACCACCGCGAGGGTTTGTAGCGTCAGCGGGATTCCCAGAGGCTCGGTCGGAACCACGATCTGTGAGCACACCGCGAGAAAAAAGGTCATGGTGCCGACAGCAAATATCCGCAAGAGCATCCGCTCGGTGCGTTCGTCGATTCGATCGTGGGTGGTGTCTGGGAGGGTGGGCATGCCCTGCTAGCGTACGACGCGGAGCCGGGGCGGACCACTGGCGATGGGGGTCGCTTGCTTGGTTTCGATGATTGGCTCGGGCTTGCAGGGCGGCGCGGAACGCTGGGGGTGCTTGAAACTGATTTCGGATGCGGGCCCTTTGCCCGGGCGGGCCCGGACGGCGGCGTCGACATCGATGGTTCCCAACGCCTTGGATGGAGTCTCGAAGAGGGACCCACGGATCAGTGCGCCGGGTTCGACGATGAGTTTGGCGGTGCGTGTGCCGCCCTTGAGTTCGCCGGATTCGGTGATGCGTGTGGTCGCGCCCGAGATGCACATGCCGTCGACGATGCCTTCGATGGTGATGTCGCCCGAGGCGATGAGCAGGTTGGCGACGACCTTGGCGTCTTTGTGGACATGGATGGTGCCTGTGGTGAGCAGCGAGGTTCCCCAGTGCCCTTTGGTGATCTCGATATCGAGGAGCCTCAGGTTGCCGGCGCAGTGCGGGCACGATCCGGATTCGGCGTGGGCGGAAATTTCAAGCGATCGCCCGCACCGGTAGCACCGCACGAGTTTGGTGGCGTGGGGATCGGGGCGTTTGCTTGCGCGATCGCGGAGCAAGAAGCGTGGTGGTCGGAAGAAGGTGGCCATAAAAACGGCCGGTCCGATTTTCATCGAACACGGCCAGGGATGGGTGGTTCGTTTCCAGAACGAGTCCCGGTTGTGTCGTGTGTGTTCGTTTTAGGCTACATTCCCAGCGGTTTGTGCCCAAGGCGGGGTCAGCTCGGGCGATGGGGTGATGGTGCCTTTGGGTTCGGTGAGTTGCGGCTTGGTGACGGCGGCGTTGGGCGATGCCTGGAGGATTTCTTGTGCACGCGGGCCGACGGTGCAGTTTCCGACGAAGCTTGCGCCTTCTGCAACAACAAGGGTGCCGGTGGTGATGTCGCCTTGGACCTCTGCGTTTTCGGTGAGGGTGTGCCGATCGTGTGCAGCGATGGGGCCGTTGACCTTGCCATCGACGATGATGCGTTGGGCTTCAACGGCGGCGTTGCATTCGGCGCCTTGTCCGATCTGGACCTCGCCTTGGGCGATTATTTTGCCCTCGAACTGTCCGAGAATTCGTGCTGATTTCTCGAAGAACATCTCGCCCTTGATGCGTGTGTCTGGGCCGATGACGGTGAGTTCTGGAGCGTTTGGAGTGGGCATTGCGGCGTTTCCTTGGGGCGTGGGCGTGTTGATGGATGCGCGAAAACCGCGGCAATCATGGGGATGCCCAGGGGGTACATATGTTGTGAGGTGCTCCATCCGTGGCGCGTCGTTGCCTTCCTTGGCAAGACAAGCATCGTCCACATGGGCTATCGGTCTGTAGTTGTGATTGGATGGATTGGGTAAATTGTGCAGGTTTTGCGGGGGGGAGGGAGAAGAGGCCGCTGAGGACGCGGAGAAGAGGGAGAGGAAGGGAATGGGTGCCCTGCTTACGCGCAGCTTAAGCAAGTTGCGGGGTGAAGAGCATGCTTAAACCCCGGCTCTGTCAAGGCGTAAACATGGCACCCGGCACCGCTTAAATCTTCGATTATAACAATCTTTTTTCATCTTTGCGTTTCTTGATAAGATGCGAAAGATCGCTATACTTGGGCATGGACCCGATAAAGAACCCGTATGCTCCTGGAGCAGGATCACCTCCCCCGGCACTGGCCGGCCGAGAAGCAATGCGAGAAAAAATCCGTATTGCACTCGCTCGAATCCGATTGGGCCGATCTGCAAAAAGTGTGATTCTTGTTGGACTCCGCGGTGTTGGGAAAACAGTATTGCTTGACCGGATTAAGGATGACGCAGAAGCGGAGGGGTTTCATGCCATTCGAATTGAAGCCCCTGAGGATCGATCTCTTCCTGGACTGCTCGCGCCACAACTGAGGATAGTGCTGCTTCAACTCAGCCGAATCGAAAGAGCGAAAGATAAAGCAAATCGCGCTCTTCGGGCACTTGCAGGATTTGCCACTGCATTGAAGGCTACCTACAACGATGTATCCATCGGCTTAGATTTTGCCCCCGAAGCCGGGCTTGCAGACAATGGTGATCTTGAGCATGATTTGCAGATTCTTCTTGAAGCATCGGGTGAAGCTGCGAAATCTGCAAACACCGCGCTTGTTCTGTATATCGACGAGATGCAATACATCCAGGAGAATGAACTCGCGGCTTTGATCACTGCTCTGCACAGGGTTAGCCAGAAACAACTCCCACTCACACTCGTTGGTGCCGGGCTGCCTCAACTTCCTGGGCGATTTGGTCAGGCCAAGTCGTATGCAGAACGATTATTCGACTTCGAGAGCATTGGCCCACTTAACGAAGAGGACGCAAAGTATGCTTTGACCAAGCCGGCACAGGATGAAGGTGCAGACTACGAGAGCAACGCGCTTGATCTCATTGTCCATCGAACCCAAGGGTACCCGTATTTTATTCAGGAATGGGGCAAACATACCTGGGATGCAGCTCAAACTTCACCATTTACAGTTGCCGATGTTGAGAGCGCTTCAGCAACGGCTACTGCCGCCCTTGACGAAAGCTTTTTCCGTGTTCGATTTGACCGCACAACACCAATCGAGAAACTTTATCTCCGTGCAATGGCAGAACTCGGCCCCGGACCACACAGGTCCGGTGACATTGCAGATATGCTCGGAAAAAGAGTCGAGTCGGCTTCACCTGCGCGAAGCAACCTCATTGGCAAGGGTATGGTTTGGAGTCCGTCGCATGGCGACACGGCTTTTACGGTGCCCTTGTTTGATCAGTACATGAAACGCACAATGCCCGGTGATGACTGGAAGAGTGCGAAGTAAGCTTTGCATAACTCACTGTGTTTTCAGATTAACCGATCCTCACTCGCGATGCCGTGGGCGGGGGCGGTGTTGAGTTGGATGAGGACTTCGGTTTGGGCTTGTTGGGCTTGGTCGGGGTCTACGAAGTCGGAGTGGCAGGAGGCTTTTTCGGGGACCCCCTCCGTCTGCGAAGACGCAGAC
>JAESUL010000016.1 GCA_016763115.1 Phycisphaerales bacterium
GCCGCGTTCACCGGTGAACCGGTACCCGCCGTTGGCAAAGGAGATCGGTGCGTGCCCCGGGGCGGAGCCGCCGAAGATATACCCAACGATGGATTCGCGATTGGAGATCCCGAAGAGCGAACTTATGAGCGAATCAACAACCAGCGCCTGGCTCGAGCGTGTTGCCGAGTCCGAAGGCGTGGAGATATTCTCCGATGCAATCGAGAGGGCCTCATCGATCAGGTCCTTGGCTTCGCCCAGCGCAAGGTCGAGCGTATCGAGCGAGTTCTGGGCGAACCCGAGGTTCTTGACCAACTGCTCGGAGAACGAGATCCGCCGATCCAAGAGCGAAACGGTCGCGCTGCGGACCGGGTCATCGCTCGGGCGGAGCAGGTCGAGCCCGGTGGCGAACTGCTCGGTGAGCCGACCGATCTGGATGTTGGTCGAGTTGATGCGCGAAATCGAGAGCTGCGAAAAGATCGCGGTGGGGGATCGCCCGTATGAAGTTGGGAAGGTGCTCATTGTTTCACTCCCGTATCTGTGATCACACCAAGGCGATCAGTGTGTCGAACATTTCTTGGGCCGCGGTGATAATCCGTGCAGCCCCCTGGTACTGGCGCTGGTGCTCAGCAGGTTGAGCGATTCCTCGTCGACGCTCACCCCCGAGATCCCCGCGCGTTGGCTTTCCAGACTCTGGCGCACCGCCCGCGACGCAGCGGCGCCCGAGCGAGCCGTTGCGATCTCCACCGCGACCGACTGCGTGTGGTTGCCCCAGAAACTACTAAAGGTCCGCCCGTTGAAACCGTTGATACCCTGGTTGGCGAGGTCGCTGATGGTTTTGGCGTTGCCGTTGGCAACGGACTGCCCGTCAACAAAGCGACCGACCTTGACCTCGACATCGTCGCGGACATCGATATCCGACGAGTCCTTGCCGCTAAAGAATGTATTGACCCCGAGCACCGCCAGCGCACCGGACGAATCGTCGGAGAACGCGAATGAGATGCTCGGATCATCCGAGCTGATCTGAAGCCGACCCGAAGCGTCAAAGCTCGCGCTGATGCCCCCGACCGCGTTGATCGCCGCTCGAATATCCTCCGCGCTGGTGTCGTCGCCAAATCCAGGCGCCCCGGTGTTGTCGAGCCCGTCGAGGTCGATGTCGATCCGGATGCGATCGGATGTATTGGTCTGCTCGTTGCGGACCTCGATAAAGAACCCGCCGTTCTCGACCGAGAAGGGCAGGTCGCCAAAGGTCGCGTTGTTCGGATCGTTGAGCGCAAGCAACTGGTCCGAACTGTTGATCTGCAGCGTGCCGATCTCATTGTTCAGCCAGTCCTCGTTGATGCCCGTCGAATGCAGTTTGTTGATCTCGAAGATCAACTGCGAGGCGAGTGTGTCGAGTTTCTCAAGCGTGGTGTCGATCACGCCGTCGCGTGATTCGAGCAACCCGCCGAGGGCGCCTGAGCGCACATCAAGCGGTGACTGGTTGTCCGAGAGCACGATTTTGACGGTGGCGATTTCGCCGGAGGTATCGCGCAGCACCTCAACGCCTCGGCTGGTGTTCCCGAGCACGACCGGGGTCGAGCCGACAAACACATTGTACTGCCCGGTGTTGGTCTCGTTGACGGTGACATCGACGATCGAGGAGAGCTCGGTGACAATCTGGTCACGCCGATCGCGCAGCGAGCTCGCCTCCGAGTTGCCGTTCTCTTGCGTCGAGATGATCTCGTTGATGGATGCGAGCTCGGAGAACAAGGCGTTGGCCTGGTTGGTCTGGGCGTCGATCTGTTCCTCGATCTGTGATCGCTGGCTGAGCAGATCGGTGCGGAGATTCTGGATGAACGATGCGAGCGATCGCCCTTGGTTGAGGAGGGTTGATTGCGAGTCGAGCTGGGTGGTCGCTTCGGACCAGGTGTTGAAGAACCCGCTGAGCTGCGAGGACATATCAAACTCGGTGCCCTCGTTGAGGATGGCTTCGAGCTGGGTCATCGCGTTGAGCTTTTGTCCGGATGCGAACTCGTCGGAGATCCCATTCCAGAGGCGTTTTTGCAGGGCATTATCAATCTGCCGGCGGACATCAGCGACCGCGACGCCGTTGCCGATTGAATACGGGTCCGACGCCGATCCGCGGATCGCCTGGAGCATCGCGATCTGGCGCGCGTACCCCGGTGTGGCGACATTGGCCATGTTCTGGGCGGTGACATTGAGCCCGATCTGGCTCGTAAAGAGCGCAGAGCGTGCGATATTCATGGCAGAAGTAATACTCATCGCGATGCCCCTTTCCGTGCGTCTTTCATTGGTGGATATCCATCGAGCTGGTGACCTGCGTGCGGACCGGGTCGACGCTGCCATTGCGTCCGTAGGTGCCCGCGTGGGACATGTTTGCCGAGACCTGCTTGATAAGCCCCTGCATGTGCTGGGCGAGTGCGGTTGATGCGTCTTGCACCGCGCGGTGCTCGATGCGGAGCTGGGCGATCAGCGAGCGGAGCTTGGCCGATGATTTTTCGATCCGCTCGGCGGGTTCGGGCGCGAGTGTGGGCAGGATCTCGGTGATCGTCATGCACTTGCCGTCGGGCTTGGTGATCATCTTCTGGCGAGACCGCTCGATCGTTGCGATGCGTTCGAGCACCTCGCCGGTCTGGGCGATGACCCGCCCGATCGCGTTGGGATCGGCGTGGGCGATCGCGTCGCGGTGCTCGCCGGCCAGGATCAGCAGCGTTTCGTGCTCGCCGGAGAGATCTGAAAGCAACGAATCAAGCCGATCGGTATCGAGCTTGTTTTCAAGTGGTTTCGTTTTTGTGGTCAATGTGCGCATGATTATCCCACCAGATCCAATGGCTTGCTGTTGACCGGTACGGATCGTTCGTTGACGGCCTTGGTCGCATCATTCATGTACGCCGAGTGCTTGAGCATGTCACGCTGGATGCGATCGACGAGCGGGAAGTTCGATGCCGACACGATCTGGTCGGCGAGTTTGGTATCCAAGAGCGATCCGAACTGTTTATCAGCGTCGGTGGGCCCGAAGGGTTCCGCCGCCTGATTCGAGTCACGCAGTGATTTGAGAATTGGTGTAATCAGCGTTGAAGCGACCAACTGCTCGGCGGCCTGGCGTGCTCGTGCGACCTTGCCCTCGGCGGATTCGTCCTTGATAAATCCGGCATCGAGTTCGGTGCCCGTGAACATGTCGCGTCGGCTCTCGATCGGTGCGGTCTTCTCGTCGAACAGCTTGCGGAAATCAATCGCCCCGCTCGAATCCGTCGGCAGCATCACCGCATCACGCGATGCGCTGGGCAGCTTGGCAAACCGCACCCGCGACGAACTCGCCGGGTTGTCCTGCATCAGGCGACCGATGGTCGCGTTGGCAGAGGTCGAGATGGAGCCTGCATTGCTCATGGTGTGCTCTTATTCCTGTCCATCTATGATGAGCCGGGCGTGGAGTTTGCCGGCTTTGTGAAGCATCTCAAGGATGTGGATCTGCTCGACGGGCGGGATATCAAGCTGGTCGAACGCTGCAACGAGGTCATCGAGTTGGGCGGAATCGCCCGTGGTGCTTCTCGGGGTCTCGATCTTGGCAAAGTCGTTTTCTTGTATTCCTGAGATCACCTCGCCGGGCAACGGCGGCGGGAGAATAGTCGTGATCCGCAGGTCCTTGTGCGTGATGATCGCGCTGGAGACCTGCACATCGCCCGTGATCACGATGATCCCTAGGCGGGTATCGCAGATGACCTTGGCGGGGAGTTTGCGGATCGCGCTGCTGATGTCGGTCTGCATGATGTCGCCAAAGAACGACGCGGGGTTTGATCGCTCGGCCTTGGGCACCGTGATGCGGATCGTCCGCGGATCGATCGGCTTGGCGAGTGATTCGCCCAGCTTGGTGCCCGAGAGCAGGTACTGCTGATTGATCTCCGAAGCGATCACGCCGTTCGCGTCCCACCCGGCAAAGTTCGCGTCGATGATGAGATCGAACGAGGTCGAGATGCTCAGCATCGTGTTGACATCACGCACCATCTGCCCGCCCTTGGCGATGGTCGCCACGGTCGGGAAATCAGCGTCGGCAAGGCTCAGGTTCCCGGATGCAAAGGCGTATACGGGTGCGTTTGGGAACGGCGTCATCGGTGCGAGCAACAAGGTCCCGCCTTCGAGCGACTTGGCACTGTTAAGCACCGAGATCGTGACCTTGAGCCGATCGTCCACCTTGGCGCCCTCGCGGGGGATCTCGCAGGTGACCAAGACAAGCGCAGCGGATTTGCTCGATGCGATGTCGTCGATGCTGACCGGGTTGCCGAGTTTGGTGAGTGCTGCCGCAAGCGGGCGGGCCATCGCCAGTTCGGTGCCCTTGTCGCCGGTCCCATTGAGACCAACAACCAGCCCGAGCCCCTGGATGACCGATGCACCCTGCCCCTTGACGCGCGTCACTTCGCGCAGAGTCTTTGCACCGTGCGCAAATGGTGCGAGCACGGCGAGCATGAGAATGAGTGTGACAATCCTTCGGCACATAATCGGAATCCTTCCGCAAGGCGTTTACGCGAATCGCGTGCCAATCCTTTGGCGCCTCGTATGTCTTTGAGAGTAATGGGGTTCAGAACGCGAACACGGTATCGAGTATCCGTGTAAAGAGCCCTTTTTCGCTGGTGTTCTTGAGTTCGCCCTCGTTCTCGACCACAAGGTTGAGGTTGGCCATCTGGCTCGAGAGGATGGTGTTCTGCTCGGTGATGTCTTGTTCGCGGGCGATGCCCGACATGATAAGGACCTGAATTTCTTCGTCTTTGGCGATGCGCTTAGTCGCTTGAAGTACCATGGTGCCGTTGGGCTTGATCTCGAGCACCTGGGCGGTGATGCGGGCGATGAACTTGTCCTTGCGTTCGTAGTCGCCCTCGCCGATGAACTTGGTCTTGGAGGTGAAGTTGAGCAGATCAACATTCGAGAGCCCCGCCGAGGCGATCTCGAGCTCGAGCAGGGCCATGAAATCAACGATCGAGTTGAGCCTTTGGTTGGCCGTGCTCTCCTTTTTGGTATCGAGGCTCTGCGAGCTGGTCATCGACGACACCTCGTCGATAATAATCGTGATGATGTCGTGCTCCTTGATCACCCGAGGCTCGGGCGGAGCGACATACACCAGGCTCACCTGCTCGACCGACAAAATCGGCGTGCTCTGCTCTTCGATGGGTTGCTCTGCTTGCTCGGTAAGGAACAAACTCTGGGCATTTGCAGATGAAATGCTCAATGCGATGAGCAGCGGGGCGATGAGGAGCAATGGTTTCATATTCAGTTTACCTGTGCTTGGGTGTCTTTGATGATGACGGCCCGTCCGGGCCCCGAGGCGCGGGCGGTGAATCGGCTCTTGCGGTCGAGCGATTCGAGCTCGAGCAGCTCGCCATCGCGTACGCTGCTCAGGGCCCGTGCGCGAAGATTGACGACGACGGTGCCCGCGATCGAGCGTGCGGAAACGATGTCGCCGCGTTTGATGACGATGGGTGATTCCACATCATCGCTCATGACGATGGTGCCGATCCGCATCGCGGAACGGGTAGTCTGTCCGGCGTGGGCGACGGGGTTTGCGGGGGTCTCTGAGGCTGGAAACCACTGTGTTTCCAGCGAATACATGGATTTGACCAGCATGGTCCCGCGGGTGACATTCTCATTGAGCACCATCACGGTGCGTTGTACTTGGACCTTGGTGCTGATGGTAAAGCTCCGCTCGATCCGCTCGCCCTGGTAGACGGTGAGGCGCAAGGTGAGCCGGGACCCGTTGCCGATCTGGCGGATCTCGACGAGCCGACCGCCCAGCGGGCGGGCGAGCGCTTCGCGGTCCGAATCGCGGAGATCGAGGCGCAGCGACTTTGGCTGGACCCCGAACCGTCTGGCGACCCATCGTTTGACCGAATCGTGGAGCGTTGGTTGAGCAACTTGTACTTTGGGCGCGGGATCGGTGCCCTTGACGGTGTGTGATGCCAATGTGCGATCGGGGCGACGGGTGACAAATGATTCCGGGCCCGAGACCACGACCGATCCAACCCGCGCCCGAGGCATCTCTTTGAGCAACTCGCGGATCTCTTGGACCCCGATTCGGGTCCATTGTCCGGTGGTCACGATCGAACTGATAGGGATCTGGCTCAACTCGGGTTCCTGAGAACCCACGATGTGGGCGAGCTGGCCGAGTGTAAGCACATCGGTGGTGTGCAAACGCACGGTTGAACGCAGTGTGACCGTGGTGATCTCGACGGCCAACGCGCCGGGTACACACATGGTCAGGATCACGATGAGGAGTATTCGTAGTTTCATTGGGTATTACCGTCTCAGCTGGGCGATGGACTGCAGCGTTTCGTCGGCTGCACGGATGGACTGCGAGTTCATCTCAAACGCTCGCTGGGTGCGGATGAGTTCGATGAGTTCGCGTGCGGGATCAACATTGGACCCTTCAAGGAACCCGCCGAGGATGGTGCCCCGGTTGTCCACGCCGGGGTTTCCTTCGATCGGTGGCCCAGATGCTGCGCTCTCGACCCAGAGGTTCTCGCCGACCTGTGATAACCCGGTCGGGTTGACAAAGTTGGAGATCAGGATCTGCCCGACGAGTTGAGGCTCGGATTCGCCCGGAATCCGGGCAAAGATCCGTCCGCTCGTATCAACACCGATCTCCTCGGCATCGGTCGGAATCGAAATCACCGGATCGAGCCGGCGGCCGTTGGAGTTGCCCAAGACAAGCTCGGAATCGGCGTTGGTCGTGAAGTTGCCCGCACGGGTAAAGGCGACGC
>JAESUL010000156.1 GCA_016763115.1 Phycisphaerales bacterium
CGATCGAGGTTGCGGATGGTCGAACGCGCACTGCGCCCGACATCGTCCTCGCGTCGTTTCATGGTGTCGAGTTCTTCGATCACCGGGTACGGGATCACCACATGGTTTTCTTGGAAGACGAACATCGCCTGGGAGTTGTGCAGCAGGACATTGGTGTCGAGCACATAGTGCTTGACTGTTGCTCCGTTTTTTGAGCCGTTCTTTGAGCCGTTCTTGCCCGATTCGTGTGCGTCACCCTTGGTGGTCATATCTGCGTGTACCTCGTAGAGAAAACAGTCGTCCTGTCGATACTATCGGGCATTTGGAGCCCCCGGTATCGCAAAAAATCGCGGATTTGGCATGGTTCAGATGAACAACGCTGCGGTGATAAACCCCGCGGCTGCGATCGCCAGGGCCAGCTTGACCACCACCGAGACCGCCCGCCCCATCGCAGCACCGCCCGAGGATTTGGCTGATTCTGTCCAGGTCCGCTTGGCGATGGTCCGCTCGCAGACGAACGCCCCGCCGGCTGCACCGACAATCCCGCCGACGATGGTCCCCACCACGGGGATCGGGATCAGCCCGGTGCCTGCGATCGCCCCGATGATCGTCCCGATCAACGAGCCGATGGCCCCGGCGCGCGACCCGCCGAGCTTTTTCACCCCGGCAGCCGATGCGATAAACTCGATCAGCTCCGCAATCGCCCCAAAGACCAGCATCACCACCACGGCTTTCCATCCGAGCAGTTGGGGGCACCACCACGCGATCAGCATCGAGACCCCGGCCATGAACCAGATCCCGGGCAGCGTAAAGAGCACCATCACGATCCCGAGCATCGATGCGAGCACCATGATGGAACCGGCCACCCAGATCATGTCATCACCCTCCGCGCCGGACGCGGCTTAGTCGTCAGAATCATCGTTTTCGGGCGCTGAAGCGGGTTCAGGCGGGGGTTCGGATGGTGCATCATCGTCGTCTTCTTGGGGACCGAAGGCCTCGGCTTCCATCTCGATAATCCAGTCCTCGACAAACTTGTGCTGGTAGGTATCCACCCGGACCTCTTTGCCGCCGAGCTTTTCGTGCCCGTCCTTGATCTTCAAGAACACAATGAACTTGTCCCACTTGCGTTTAACGACCTCTTCGAGGTCCGCAGGCGTGATCGAGTTGCCCGAAGGGAGCCCGAGCCGCATCGCCGAGGCATCCCAAGAGTATTTGAGCCCCCTGACACGCATGAACTTGAACATCACAAAGAAACCAATGGGTATGCACACAAACATGATGACCCACTGCATCGGGATGTCGTAGCTCTTGAGCGGCTTGGGCAGCGAAGTCGTCGTGCCCCACTTGGCTGCCAACTCGTTGAAAGTATCGCTTGGTGACTCGAACGATGTATGCTCGGCGTCAAGCATGTTGACCACCTTGAGCGCTTCGAGCCATTGCAACGAAGTCATCTGCATATTCGCACGAAGCCTGCGCGAACTCGTCGAGTTCCCCGCGTCGCGTTGGTTCCGCGCGAGTGTATCGACGGCGTTGAGCCGATCGAGTTCTTCGACCGGGTTGGTAATGGACGAATCACGCTCGAAAACACCAAAGTCTTCGTTGTTGGCTGAACGCGCCGCATCGAGGTACTGCCACTGGGCCCACGAGGCGTACCGCTCGCCACGCGCCGGGTACTTCACCGTCGCGTCATAAAACCCAAGAGCCCCAAAGAGCAGCAAGGCAACGATGACCACCACCATCTTGATGACCCACTTGGTGTTTAACGGTGCGTGTATGGTTGTTTCATCCGACATAGTTCCACTTGGCTCCTGTGCTCATCCCCGTCCTCTGCATCGGCCCCGCTGGGCGATGGCTTCCACCCAATCGAGAAATCGGGCGATTATTCGGACATCAGAACCTTAGTCGACCGAATCGAATCGTGCCAGCCAGCATTGGGGTGATTGGGCTGGCACAAATAGCATTCGCAAGCATGAATCGCGGGCCTAGGATGGATGCTCAACCCGCTTTGATCGGTGCCCGGGCTCGATGCACGGGTGGCCTGTGAATCTGGTCAGGGCTTGACCGCAGCAGCCATAAGCAGCCGTCGCCCGGTGCCGTCGGTGTCCTGGGCACCGATCAAGGCGGGTTTTCCTTTTTGAGGAGTCCACTGAGATGCCCGAGTTCACGATGGATGACAGTCAATACTTCCGTGCGTACCGAAACTCCCTTGGTTTTACCAATCAGCAAGATGCAAAGAAGTTTCTATCCGGCAAGAATGTGCCCGCTGGAATCGATTATGAGTACATAGACCGGCTCCTCCGTCGATTGCGTGAGATTTAAACCGCGGTGAATAACTCGATGCATGCGTCAACTCGCCATGAAAACATCGAACTGTTTTGCACTTCTCATATCACCGATGTCTACTCAACAGTTCACGAAACCGGCAATCTTCCGAGATTGAATAATCAGGGCAGGCGACCCGAGCAGGTGCTTTATTCTTGGCTACGCGGACACGCCATGACCCGCTTCCTAAGTCCGTCGTTGGCGCTCCTGTTCGATCTCGAACTCGAGTCGATTCAGGACTACGGGGATGACGACTTCCGATCTCTTGAAACATTCCGGCGTACCCCAAAGGCGGATCTCAAACTCACCTATGGCACCCATGAGATTGTGATCGAAGTTCAGTCAGGTTTCCAAGGCATCAACGACATCAAACAACACAAAGTCCTTGAAGCAAAGCGGGTCGCCAATGAAGAAGGGGTCGTGACCGTCTGTATGCACTTTGATGTATTCAATGGTCAAGTCGCCTTTGTGAGACTTGATACCGTCGCGGAGGATAACTTGAACTGGATTACCCGTCAACAAATGGAAGGCCAAACAGTTTTCAACATCGATCAAGGTTTTTTTGGTTGGAGAATCATGAATCCACTACCTCAACTCGCAGAACTCGATCTCGGGCTGTAGACTACATCCATGAACTCTATTGATCTCTTTGCGGGTGCGGGCGGGCTCTCGCTTGGTTTGGGCCAAGCGGGGATCGATGTCGTCCTTGCCAACGAGATCGAAGAAGACTTCGCCGCGACCTACCAAGCGAATCATCCTGACACCAAGATATGCGTCGATGATATTGCGGAGATCAACTTTGCTGACGAGATCGAAGCCCTCGGGCTGACCGGCGACATCCAACTCGTCTGCGGCGGCCCCCCCTGCCAAGGATTCAGCACCGTCGGCAAAAAAAATCTTGCCGACCCGAGAAACAGCCTGTTCCACCAGTTCTTACGCTGCGTCGACGAAACAAACCCGCGGGCCATCATCTTCGAGAATGTTGCCGGCTTCAAGACTATGTACCAAGGACGGGTGTACCACGAGTTCACCGAACAACTCACCCAACGCGGATTCGTGACCGATGCTCGGATTCTCAATGCGGTTGATTTCGGGCTTGCGCAGTACCGAAAGCGAACCATCATCATTGGTGTCCGATCGGATGATCTAATCGAATGGCCCCAGCCACAGTTTGGATCTTCTACAGATGATCTCTTTGACGCACTTCCCCCTCACCGAACGCTCATCGATGCCATCAGTGATCTTCCGCCGCTCTCGGCTTGTGGGCATTCCGACCAATACCTCACCGATCCAACAAATGAGTTTCAGGAATCCATGCGCAATCATTCCGCCAAACTCACCGAACACAACTGTGCAAACTACGGGCAACGGATGCAAACAATCCTCGAAACCATCCCGCCCGGCGGGAGTGTCCATGACCTTCCCGAGCACCTCCGTCCCAAGGGCTACTTTGCCAACACTTACGCCCGACTCGTCGCGGACCAGCCATCGCCGACCATCACTCGCAACTTTGGCACTCCATCGTCTTCGAGATGCGTCCATCCCTACCAAAACCGTGCGTTGAGCACACGCGAGGGGGCCCGGCTGCAAGGATTCCCAGATTGGTATCAGGTCAACGGATCAAAGACCTCCAAGAACCTCCAGATTGGCAACGCGGTGCCCCCGCCGCTGGGCAAGGTGCTTGGCGAGATGATCCTTCAAATGCTGCACCCTTCGGAGTCAATGTCGCTCTCTTCGCTCCAATAGTCCGGAGTTTTGCTCCTAGACTCCCTCATGGCCTACACCGCGCTCGCTCGCAAGCATCGTTCTCGTACATTCGACCAAGTCGTCGGGCAGTTGCCCATTGCCAAGACACTCAAGGCCGCAATCGACTCGGACCGCGTCCACCACGCCTACCTCTTTACCGGCACGCGAGGCGTCGGCAAGACCTCGATGGCCCGTATCTTCGCCAATGAACTCAACAACCCCGACTACAAAGACGACATCGCCGCAGCCATCTTCGCTGGGCAAGATACCGATGTCATCGAGATTGATGCCGCCTCGAATACAGGCGTCGATCATACCCGCGAGCTCATCGCCAACTCGGCCTATCGCCCGATGCGTGGGCGGTACAAGGTGTACATCATTGACGAGGTGCACATGCTTTCAAAAGATGCGTTCAATGCGCTCCTGAAGACTCTTGAAGAGCCACCAGCACACGTAGTCTTCATCCTTGCGACGACCGAGCTCGATAAAGTGCCTGAGACCATCATGA
>JAESUL010000157.1 GCA_016763115.1 Phycisphaerales bacterium
AAGCCGCCGTTGAGCATGATCGGCGGCAAAAAATGGAAAACACAAAAGGCCAAGGTCACCGATTCGGTCCATGACCTCGCCTCGGAGATGCTCCGGGTGCGTGCAGCCCGTGAGCACATGTCGGGCTTTGTGTGCAAGTCGGATTCTACATGGATGAGCGAGTTTGAGGCCGAGTTTCCTTATGATGAAACCGAGGACCAACTCGCCGCGCTGATCGAGATTAAAAAAGACATGTGCTCGACTAGCCCAATGGATCGGCTGATCTGTGGCGATGTCGGATTCGGAAAAACAGAGCTCGCGATCCGGGCGGCGTTCCGTGCGGTGGAATCGGGCAAGCAGGTCGCGGTGCTCGTGCCGACGACGGTGCTCGCCGAGCAGCACGAACAATCATTCCGCCAGCGATTTGCAGATTACCCGTTTACTGTTGCGTCGCTGAGCCGATTCAAGACGACCAAGGAGATCAAGCAAACACTCAAGGATGTGCAGCTCGGGCGGGTTGATATCCTCATCGGTACGCACCGGATCTTGTCGAAGGATGTACACTTTGCCGATCTTGGATTGGTCGTGATCGACGAGGAGCAACGCTTCGGCGTTGAGCATAAAGAACGGTTATTACAGCTCCGATTGAGTGTCCATGTCCTTACGCTGAGCGCGACACCGATCCCGCGGACGCTGCATATGTCCATGCTCGGGTTGCGTGATATCTCTTCGTTGACCACGCCTCCGGTCGATCGGCGGGCGGTGGTGACCGAGGTGATCCCGTACAACACACAGCGGATTCAGCGTGCGATCCAGCGAGAGCTTGCCCGTGAGGGGCAGGTGTACTTTGTGCACAACCGGGTTCACAATATTGAATCGGTTGCTGACAAAATCGCCGAGCTCGCGCCCGGCGCAGAGATCGTGATCGGGCACGGGCAGATGAACCCGCACGACCTCGAGGGTGTGATGGTCAAGTTCATGAAGAGGCGTGCGGATATTCTTGTGTGCACGACGATCATTGAATCCGGCATCGACAACCCAACCGCCAACACGATGATTATCAACGATGCCGACCGGTTCGGGTTGTCGGATCTGCACCAACTCCGCGGGCGCGTCGGGCGGAGCCACCACCGGGCGTACTGCTACATGCTTCTTCCAGAAGACCGAACGGTCAAAGAAGCCGCCCAGAAAAGGCTCAAAGCGATCGAGCAATACTCCATGCTCGGCGCGGGTTTCAAGATCGCGATGAGGGATCTGGAAATCCGTGGCGCGGGCAACCTGCTCGGTTCCGAGCAATCCGGGCACATCGCGGCCGTGGGGTACGAGATGTACTGCCAACTCCTCGATGACGCGGTCCGCAAACTCACCGACACCGACGGGCCAAAGCCAGTCGGGCACACGGTAATCGATATCGGGCTGTTTGGGTTGATCCCAAAGATGTACATCCCAAGCGACGCACGAAGACTCGAAGCCTACCGACGCATCGCCGGCGCGTCCACGCTCAAGCAACTCGACCAGGTTGTTGATGACATCACAAGCGCGTACTCTGCGCCACCCGAACTGGCTCGCAGGCTGATACTTCGCGCAAGGGTTCGCGCGGTTGCCCAGGCGATGCACATCCGGGTGGTCGGCATCCGCGACCACGACATCGTGTGCCTGACCGCGAACCCGCAGATTCTTGCGCGGGCGATGGACAAGGCGGCAGCGAGTGTCCGGGTGGTCAATGCCGACATCGCGCAGACCAACGCGCGATCAGCGTCCGGCGAGGCGCTCGCGGAGGTGTACATCCGCCCGAAAACGCATTGGAGATCAGAAGTACAACTGGCCAAGCAGCTTGTGGACTGGTTTGCGGGTGGCTCTTGAAGGGTTAGCGATTCGACACGATGGGTGTTCTTTGATAGAATGAACACGCCATGAACTATTGATTGCTTGAGGATCACCTTTTATGCCAGATCAGAACTCGAATCACAACGACCCGCCCGCGATGCAACTCGCGGGGAGTATCCAACTCGACGAGTTGCTCGTCGCGCTCCGCCGAAGGCTGATCCGTGAGGCATCGCAGGCGATTGATCTCCTCGAACTGGCGGTTGATTCGTTGTGGGATCTGGATATCGAGGGGGCCAAACAGGTCAAGATCATCGAAGCCCAGATCGATTCCGAAGAGGTCCGCATCGAGCAAGAGTGTTTCCGGATCTTGGCATTGCACCAGCCATTCGGCGCTGACTTTCGGCTGATTACTTTTTGTCTGAAGGCGAACTCGGATATCGAGCGCGTCGCCGACCATGCGAGTTCGATCGCCAAGATCTGCCGAAAGATCAACCCGCCCGCGCCCCAGTGGCCCGGTGCCCTCCGCGAGATGGGGCAGCGGGTGCCCATCATGTGCCAGTCGTTGCTCCGCGCGGTGGTCAACACCGATACCGTCGGCGCGATGGAGGTCATCAAGAGCGACAAAGCGATTGATCGGCTTGATAAACAGGTGTTTCTCGAGGTCGCAAAGTACCTCGAACAGGACGATTCCGATGCAGCGACGGGCATGTACATGTACCGGGTCTCGCGCGAGATCGAGCGTGTGGGTGATCTCTTGGGCAACATTGCCGAGGACATTGTGTACCTGGTGACCGGTGAAATCGTTCGGCACACGAAACTGATCAAAAAATAGATGCGCTCATATAAAAGGTTCGTCACAAGAATGAGGTAAGTCCATGGTCGCGGTGTATCTGATTGGCGGCGTCGCTCTTCTCGGCGGGATTATCCTCATGGGCCGGGCGATCCGTGGGCGATTGATCTCCGAGCATCCGCATTGCAGAAAATGCCGATTCGATCTGCACGGCTTGGACCTGGGCGAGGGCACCAAATGCCCAGAATGCGGCTCAACGGTGACCGCCGATACTCCATCGGTACAGTTTGGTCTTCGCCGATTCCGTCGGGGATTATTTTTGGTGGCATTGGTGTTGATGCTCGGCGGCTCGGGCACGATCGCGTGGCCTTGGATATCCAAGATGCCCGCGATCAAGAATGTCGATTGGTACGCCAAGTTCCCCGAGGGCTTGCTGCTCATGCTCGAGTCGGGCGGCAACGACGACGCATTCCAAGAACTTCACGATCGTTTGATCCCCGGCGAGGTCTCTGATGAAGGGCTCGCCAAGCTGATCGATCGAGCTTTCAAGCACCAGGCCGATGTGGCGACGCCTTGGGACGAGCGGTGGGGCGATGTGCTGCTGTATGGGTTGTTGATGGACAAAATTGCTGATGAGCAAATGGGTCCCTACCTTGAGAGCCTTATCGTTCCTGTACTCTACCAGCATGGTCAGATACGGATGATTGATACAAGCTTTCGCACAGATCTGGTGCTTCACGGGACTATCCGGGGGAGCAACTCCGCCATCTGGATGAGCGAAGTCTTTCGTGCAGGGGTGTTTGATTTTCAGGGGCTGAGATATCAGGTGGAGAGTACGATTGTTGCCAAATCACAGAGCGGAGAGATACTCAATGGCTCGACCAGCACTGGCTCAGGCGGATCATGGACGCCGGTGAGCCCGGTCATCTCGACAATGATGGGCGAGTATGAGTTGGATCCAGAGCATGAAGCGATAGATGTACAACACAGTTGTATTGTACGAATCCTTCATGAGGGCAAACCCTTGCATGAATGGACCATCGAGCGGAGCAAGTCAACACTGAGGGTTGAAGGGGATATCCAGTACGCCCAAGCGGTGGGGGATCAGAAGGCTGCAAACGAACTTATCCCAAGACTCATTCTGTCAGGGTTTTACATTCCGGAACAGGTGGAACTCCCACTCAGCAAGCCGGGCTTACACACTTCTGCATCGTTTAGTGGTGTACAAGGATTAGGCATGAGCAACATCGCGGTTGTGGGGACATTGAGTGTTCGCTACGGGCAGGAGGAGATTGTGGTATCTAATTTCTCTTCGATTCCACTGAGCGATTCAATGGGCATGGGCGTGGTGACCCGGTACGGAACAAATTGGACATATAGAGTTCAAGGCGGCGGTTTTGTCTATCGACTTGAAGACTTTCAACGCGATGACGAGTTCTGGAATCGCGTTCGTGAACGCGGGCGGGTAGATGTTGTTTTTCGTCCAGACCCGGATATGCTGGCTGATTTGCCACAGGTGATCAAGTACCTCGATGAGGTCGTGATCTTCCGGGATGTACCGGTTGGCTCAAGCCAACTCCAATACTTTGAAGACAGCCAAGGATGGGGTTGGCGTTCAAGCGGTGCAATCTATTCAAAGCAGGTCCATGGCGAGAT
>JAESUL010000158.1 GCA_016763115.1 Phycisphaerales bacterium
CGGCGGGTGGTTCAAGACGGTTTTGTGCTTGTTGCTCAGGATGATGGGGACGAGGAATCGTTGCGGATCAACCGCGTTGCGGTGCGTTCGGTCTATGGGTTTGAGGGCATGGTCGAGGGGCTCGATTCCAACGAGACCCAGTGGCTCGCGTTGGAACTTGGACATGAGCCGCAAAGCGGGGTGCTTGTGGTGTTGACGCTGCTCGATCAACTCGAGGTCGGGATGCGGGTGGTTGTTGGGGGCGATGATGGTGAGGGTTCGCCATGAGTTTGGCCGCGTTTGGTGTCCGCAAGCATGTGGTGGCGAACCTGGTGATGTTCGCGTTGATCGGCGCGGGGCTGATCTTTGGGATGACGCTTCGGCGTGAGTTTTTTCCGTATATTGAATCACGGATCGTGATGATTACTGCACCATATCCTGGGGCGGCGCCCGACGAAGTTGAATCTGCGCTCGCCAAAAAAATCGAGGATAAGGTCGCGGACCTTACGGATGTCGAGGAGATTACTTCGACGGTGTCCGAGGGGATGGTGTCGGTCATGGCGATCTTCTATGAAGGGGTACCGATCGATCGCGCGGTGGCGGATGTCAAGCGAGAGATCGATTCGTTGCAGGACCTGCCCGATGGGGTGGACACGATCACCGTTGATAAGCTGATGCCCAATATGCCTGCGATTATTGTGGCGTTGTACGGGGAGATCGACGAGCGGACGATGAAAAACTTTATCACGCAGGTGCGTGATGATTTGCTGTTGCTGCCCGAGATCACGGACATCTCACTCGGCGGCGACCGGGGCGACGAGTTGCGTGTTGAGGTGCGCCCCGAGCGGATGCTCGAGCATGGGCTGAGCCTGCCGGTGATTTCGGATCAGATTCGGGCTGCGATGATCGAACTGCCCGGCGGATCGGTGCGGACCTCGACGAGCACGATCTCGGTGCGGTCGATGGGTGTCGTTGAGCGGGCCGAGGAGGTTCGGCGAATTGTGGTCAAGGCTTCGGGTGATGGGGGCGTGGTCCGCGTGGGCGATGTTGCCGAGGTTTCTGCGGGGTTCATTGATGCGGAGTTGATGACGCGATACGAGGGCGAGCCGACGATGACGCTGACTGTTTTTCAGGTCGGCAAGCAGGATGTCATCAAGATCGCGGCGTATGTCAAGGCGTACATCGCGGGCGCAACGGGCAAGAGATCGAGTACAAACCGGGCGAGCGGATCAAACTTGCAATGCTTAAAAGGCAAGTGAAATCAAAGGTCAAGAAGGAATACAAAGAGGCCAAGAAGGAATGGAAGAAGGAGGGGTCGGTTCTAGTGGATGAGCCGGTGATGGGTGAGGCGGTTGTTGATCTTTCGCAGGTCAGCGAACGGTTTGAGGCGTACATGCTCGGGATGGAACGGTTCCGGGTTTCGCCGCCGCCGGCGACGCTGATGACGACGACGGACCTGGCTCGGTTTGTCGAGGGGCGGCTGAATCTGCTCTTGCGCAATGCGTTTTATGGCGGGCTGCTGGTGATCAGCACATTGGTGTTGCTTTTGAACTGGCGGATTGCGTTCTGGGTGACGATGGGGCTTGTGGTGAGTTTGCTGGGCACGCTTGCGGTGATGGCGTGGTTGGATGTTTCGTTGAACTTCTTGACGATGTTCGGATTGATTATTGTGATCGGTATTCTTGTGGATGATGCGATTGTCGTCGCCGAGAATATTGTCAGCAAGCACGAAGAGGGCGACTCGGCGATGGTGGCGGCGGTGCGTGGGACGGATCAGGTCGCGTGGCCCGTGGTGTCGACGGTGTTGACGACGATCTGTGCATTTTTGCCTTTGGCGTTGATGAACGGGATGATGGGCGATTTTATGGGTGTGCTACCGGTGGTGGTGGGCGTTGCGCTTGCGGTGTCGTTGATTGAAACATTGTTTATTTTGCCGGTGCATATGGCTTCGAGCCTGCGGGGGATGGAAAAACGGGCAGAGAAAAAGGAATGGTGGTTGGCGCGCGTCGAGCACCGCTACGACGCGTGGCGTGACGCGATCATCAACGGAAAAATCATCCCGGCGTACGGTCGGTTGTTGGCGGTGTCGATGCGGATGCGGTATGTGACGATCGCTTCGATGGTCGGGCTGTTCATTGTGTCGATCGGGATGATCGCGGGCGGTCGGCTTGATTTTATTCTCTTCGAGACCGACGACGCGGAGACGGTCAATATCTCGATCGTGATGCCGATGGGAACGCCGACCGAGTTGACCAATGATATTGTTCGCAAATACGAGGCCGCGGCGATTGAGCAGCCCGAGGTTGATTCGACCTTCGCGATGGCCGGCGCGGTCTCGGACCTGATGGGTGGTGGCGGGGACGCTTCTTCGTCGCACCTTGGGCAGATTATTCTTGAGTTGACGCCGGGCGAATCGCGTGATCGGACGAGCAACGATGTGATGGATTCGATCCGCGCAATCGTTGGCCCGACGCCCGAAGCGCGGAGCGTGCGGATGGAGGGCGTGTCGGGCGGGCCGTCTGGGCCGGCGTTGACCTTTACGGTCGTGGGCGATTCGATCGAGTTGATCGACGAAGCGGTGACGCGGATCAAGAAGAAACTCGGCGAGTACACGGGGGTGTTTGGGATCGCCGACAACTCGGACCGCGGGATGCGCGAGATCCGTTTTACGCTCCGCGATGGGGCGAGCGAGCTGGGATTCACACGCGCGGATGTTGGGCGGCAGATCCAGGCGGCGGTGTTCGGGCTCGAAGCGTTTACCTTCGCGGGCGATCGTGAGGATGTTGATGTGCGGGTGATGATGCCCGACCGCATCCGCAAATCACTGACAGGGCTCGAGCAGATGTATGTGTTTACCCAGCGTGGCGTGGCGGTGCCGTTGAGCGAGATTGCACGGATCGAAGAGGGGCAGGCGTTCGCGACGATCCGCCGGCTTGATCGCAAGCGGCAGATCACGGTCGAGGCAGATGTTCACCGCGAGATGGTGAACCCTGAAACGCTGGCCGCCGAGATCACGCCGGTGATGCACAAACTGATCGCCGATATCCCCGGCGTTGGTCTGGTGCAGCGCGGACGACAGAAAGACGCGGCGGATTCGATGAGTTCGTTGCCCGTCGGCATGGCGGTGGCGGCGGGGTTGATCTTTGTGATCCTGGCGTGGTTGTTCGGGAGTTTTACGCAGCCGTTGGTCGTGATGGCGGCGATCCCGTTCGCAACCATCGGGATGATCTGGGGGCACCTGTTGATGGGGTACTCGTTGACCTTCCTTTCGCTGATCGGCTTTGTTGCGCTCGCGGGGATTGTGGTCAATGACTCATTGATCTTTGTACAGTTCTTCAACGAACGCCGGCGTGAGGGGTTCGATGTCTATGAGGCGGGTCGGCGGACGGGGATCGCGCGGTTCCGCGCGATCATGCTGACGACGATTACGACGGTGCTTGGGTTGTTGCCGATGATGATGGAGAAGAGTTTTCAGGC
>JAESUL010000159.1 GCA_016763115.1 Phycisphaerales bacterium
AGGGTTGGGGTGAGGGTCTTGGTTTTCTGTGGCTTTGCGGGGATGAAGAAAGCCGGCTACAAGCCGGTTCTACTGAAGAGTTTTGGGCTGTAAATTCTTTGCTGGGCGCGATTTATGCTTGCAAACTCGATGTTTTTGTTTTGGGGTCCTATGATGCTCGCTCGATTGGGATAGGCCGATCGGTTGAGGGAGCTAGTGATGCTTGGACGGGTTTTTAAGGCGTACGACATTCGTGGGGTGTATCCGGATCTGTTGACCGATCGGATGGCGTGGCAGATCGGGTGCGGGACGGCGCGGTACCTGCTCGAGGAGGCCGAGTCCGATGGGGAAACGACGCCGATGATGCGCAATGTGCTCGTCGGGCATGACATGCGGGTGTCGTCGCCGAAGCTGAACGAAGAACTCATCCGCGGGCTCAACTCATTGGGCGCGAGCGTGATCGATCTGGGGATGATTGATACGCCGATGATGTACTTCGCGATTAACTATCTTGATTGCGCCGGCGGTGTGGTTGTGACGGCGAGTCATAATCCGCCTCAGTACAACGGGTTCAAGATTTCCAAACGCAAGGCCAAACCCGTCGGCGAGACGACCGGGTTGTCGGTCGTGCGCAAGCACGCGGCGATGGTGGACAAGAACGCGGTGCCGCTCGAAGGAACGAGCATCGACCAGCGTGATCTTTGGGATGCGTACCGCAAGCATGTGCTCAAGTTTTTGGACCTGGGTGGCAAGTCGCTCAAGATTGTTGTTGATGCGTCCAACGGGATGGCCGGGACGATGTGCCCCAAAATTTTCGGTACCAACGGCGACGGGATTGACGGGCTCGAGATCATCGAGATGAACTTTGAGAACACCAAGCATGAGTACGCCCACGAGCCAAACCCGTTGGTGGCCAGCAATCTTGCTGGGCTGCAAGAAGCGGTTATTGCAAACAAGGCGGACCTCGGTTTGTGCTTTGATGGCGACGCCGACCGGTGCGTGGCGGTCGATGAGCAGGGCAAGATTGTGCCCTGTGATCTGATGACGGCCTTGCTCGCGGGGTTCTTTCTTGAAAAGCACCCCGGAAGCGCGGTGATTTATGATCTTCGCTCCACCAAAGCAGTCAAAGAAGAGATCGAGAAGCATGGCGGAACAGCGCACCGCGGTCGCGTTGGGCATGTGTTTATGAAGCACCTGCTGGCAGAGAAGAAAGCGATCTTTGGCGGCGAGCTCTCGGGGCATTTTTACTTCCGCAAGAACTTCAACGCCGACTCGGGAGCGATCGCGATGGCGACCTTCTTGTCGGTGCTCGCGGCGAGCAAAAAACCAATGAGTGCGATGATCAAGCCTCTGGCGAGGTACTTCCAATCGAGCGAGATCAACTTTGAGATCGAGGAAAAGGACGAGGCGCTCGAGCAGGTAATGGAAGAGTTCGCCGAGCGTGGGGAGATCGACGAGCTTGACGGGATCACGATTGATGCGTTCGAGGAACTGGGGTGGTGGATGAACATCCGCAAGAGCAACACCGAGCCCTTGCTGCGTCTGAACGCGGAAGCCAAGGACGCCGAGACGCTTGAGGCATTGATCGCCGAGGTCTCGCCTATGCTCGGGACACGGGTCGATCACTGATTGAAACAAGAATAGTTCTTTGTAAGACCGGCATCGTGCCGGTTTTTTTGTGGCATGTTAGAATGAAGAGGGTGGTGAGAAGGCAGCCTTTGCGTATGCAAATGGAGTATACTCGTGCTGAGACCCTACCTTTTCCCTCAATGGATTGGAAGGAGGGGAGGATCTCTTTGACGCACGGAGGCATGGATGAACCTGTCGCAGTTCTTTGAGCATTGGTCGATTGTCGAGAACCCGTTTCGAGGCGAGGAAGCCCGGAATGATTCGATCTTTGCGCGTATGGGCGTGCATCCGCGAGGATCCGTCGAGCACGAGGATTCGGCTGGTGTGCCCGGTGAGGTGGTGATGACCCGCCCTTCATCGCCGAGCGTGCACTCGGACTTTGATAAGATCATCGGCGAGCTGGACCAGCCTTCGACCTCGATCGTCTTTGGTGAAAAAGGATCGGGCAAGACCGCGATCAGATTGCAGATCGCCGGGCGGATTGCCCAGCATAATCGTGACCATCCGAGTCGACGAGTTTTTCTGATCCCGTACGACGATCTCAACAAGCACCTTGACCATTTCAAGCAGCGATCGGGTGTGAAGGGCGACAAGAATCCGTTCGAGAAAATGCGTCTCGTCGATCACATGGATGCGATGCTCTCGGTCGGTGTTGGGCGGGTGCTCAACGCGTTGTTGCCCGGGCCGACCAGCCCGGTGCCGGCGAGCCTGGGCGAGCAACCCGCCAAGCGTGCACGCAGACTCCCGGCCTCTATTCGTAGGGATTTGCTCTTGCTCCAGGCGGTGTACGACACGAACGATCCGAGCGGGGCGCGCACGGGGCGGCTGCGTCATCTGCTCAAACTCAGCGGCGGCGGCATGGGGCTCTTGGTGCAGATCGGAATATGGTCCGGTTGGATTCCGGGCGTTGCGCTCTTTTTCTGGGGGACACTGTTCTCCGGCTTTGACGGTGTGTTGGCAACCACCGTTGACATTGGTTCGGCGGTGCTGTTGCTGCTGTGGATGGCGTTGCTCGTTAAGGTGTCTGTGATTGATCGGATGATGATCGGTCGCGTCGCGGCCAAGGTCGCCAAGCAGATGCGGATGGTGCCTCGCGCGCACGGCGGGTACCTCGGGAGTCTGCGGAGACTGAATCGCTCGGTGATTCATGCCGATGTGCTCCCGACGAGCGATTCCGATGAGCAGCGGTACGCGATGTTCGCAAGGCTCCAGCGGGTGATCGCGGAGTTTGGATTCACCGGGATTCTGGTCGTGATTGACCGCGTCGATGAACCCACGCTGGTCAACGGCGACGCGGACCGGATGCGCCCGATCATCTGGCCCATGCTCAACAACAAGTTTTTACAACTCGACGGCGTGGGGATCAAAATGCTGCTGCCGATCGAACTGAGGCACGCTCTGTTTAAGGAATCCAGCGCGTTCTTTCAGGAAGCACGCCTCGATAAGCAGAATCTGGTCAAGCGGCTGAGTTGGACCGGGGCGATGCTGTACGATCTGTGTTCGACGCGGCTGTCGGTGTGCCGACCCGCCAACGCCGAGCGGATCGGGCTGATTAATTTGTTTTCGGAGGAAGTGACCCGGTCCGATGTGGTCGAAGCGCTCAACTACATGCAGCAGCCACGCGATGCGTTCAAGTTTTTGTACCGGTGCTTCAACGAGCACTGCTCAACAGTGACGGCTGACGAGAACAGTTGGCGGATCGCCAAGTACACACTCGAGCATGTCCGCAAGGAAGAGGCCGAGCGCGTGATGCAGCTCCAGCGTGGGATCCGCCCGGCGTAATGGGCAGTGTTCAGATCCGTTTGAGTCTGGCATATTCGAGGACCAGTGTTTTTTTGCCGACTGATTCGAAGTGGACAACGGCGCGGGCGTTTGCGCCCGCCGTCACCTTGACGATGGTGCCGGGGCCGAACTGGGGGTGACGCACGGCGCACCCGGTTGGGAACTCGGCGGCCGCGTTGTGATGGGCGGCTTGGGAATCTCGCCGGAGGTCGCGGGCCGCGTCGATCTTCTCTCGCGTGGATTCGCGGGTGGATGAAGCGTCATTGAAACGAGGGCCGCCCACGGATGTTGAATCGCGGGTGGTGCGGATGTCGTCGTCATCGTCGCAGTACGAATACTCGCTGGACTGGTCGGTGAAGATGACTGATTCTGAGCCGATTTCCCCGAGGAATCGTGAGGAAATGGTGCGTTCGGTCATGCCTCGGATGGTGCGGCGTTTGGCGGTGGTGATGTGCAGGTGCTTCATCGCGCGGGTGATGCCGACGAAGGCGAGTCGGCGTTCTTCTTCGAGTTCCGCGAGTGATTCGTTCGCACGCGAGTGCGGCAGGGTGCCTTCTTCGAGTGCGATCATCGCGACCGCGTGGAACTCCAATCCCTTCGACGCGTGCAGTGTCATCAGCGTCACCGCGCCTTGCGATGGGTCCACGGCATCGCCATCGGCGACGAGTGCGATGGATTCCAGATACGCGCGGAGCATGGCGAGCAGCGGTGGTACATCGCCGAGGTCGCCCGCCTTGGCGGATTCTTCATCGGTGAATGAGGCCGGGTCATTGGCGGGGTCGTATTCGCGCTCGAAATCACGGGCAGAGGTGATCAGTTCGCTCAAGTTGTCGAGGCGTTCGCCGTCGGCATCAGCGCCCGATGCCTTGGCTTGTTTTTTGTAGTACGCTTCGAGCCCGGATTCGGTGATGACGCGCTCGACGAGTTCGTGCAGGGTGGTCGAGACCGACGCGCCCATGAACGAGCCCTCGCCGGTCCAGGCGTTGACCATCTCGACGAACTTGCCGATCG
>JAESUL010000160.1 GCA_016763115.1 Phycisphaerales bacterium
CGGCTGGCTGGTGAGGGGAGAACCCCCTTGAGTAACTACTATAATTTCCTAAAGAGCGCCTCACAGCCCGTTTAAGCCACCCCGGCCATATACCCGCTAGGGTAGGCAGGGGTATACCCACATAATCGCCTCACAACCCATTGACAGTCTCTACAAGAGCATCTAAGGGCATACATCTACCCTTGGACTCGACCAAATGCCCCTTAAGGGGGGGTGGTGTGTGCTGATGAAGCACCGCCACGAAATTTTTATAATAATTTTTATAAGTTTTATAAAAGAAAAGGCTTGACTTTGTTACTCTCTTCATGGTAAGATATACTTGTAGTAGTCGCAAGCGGAGGCAGTTCGTAGCAAATGACTAAACAATTTAATATGTCTTATAAACAAATAGCAGCCGTTTTAACTGCTGAAGAGTACCGATATCAGAGCCCTTATACAGAAGAACAGATAAGAACCATTATCAATAAGGCACTAGATAAGATCAAAAAGCACGAGGATATAGAGCTATTACGGACTTATTTACTTTAATTTCACTTTATTTGCTCTAATTTCACGGATTTTCTTAAAAGTATGGTATAATATACTTAAGAGAGTAACAAAGAGAGTAACAAAGAGAGGTAACTCTTCTTATTAACTAATAAGAATAAGAATACTATAAGAATACTCTAGGGACTACCCTTTTATTTTCTCTTTTCTCTTTTTATTTTTCAGCGTAAATAAGAAAATTAGGCGTATGTTAGAATAAACTTTCCAACCTACACATTCTTTGGCTAGCTTGATTGCTCAGCCAAACGAACCTGAGACTCTAAGCCCTCCTCAGAGACAACAAAGAGGGTTTGCTAATTATTGTATCGGTAGCTCAATTGGCAGAGCATCGGCCTCCAAAACCGAAAGTTGGGGGTTCGATTCCTTCCTGGTACGCCGGTAACAGCTCCTGAAGACAGCAGGCATATATATCCACAAGAGTAGAGGGGTTGTACGAATAGCGTCCACGTATGACAAGAGCAACAAGAAATGGGCTGACGTAACTGAGTTCCCCACAGATTGCATAATCAAGATAGAGCAACTTGGACAAATAGAGGTTTAATAAGATTCATGGCAGTTCAACATAAACTAGACTACGCTCAGCTTGTTCAGATCATTGAGAACATTAAGAAGGGTTCCTCAATGGACTCCGTAAAGGTAGCTAACTTCTTTGTACACTATGCCTCTGGTAACAGCATGAAAGAATCCGCTAAACTTGCGGACGTAAATGAAAGTACAGCCAAGTCTTGGAAGCACACCGAATGGTTTCCAGAGGCTATGATATCCGCTAGGCGGGTAGTAGGTCAGAAAGTAGACCGTAAGCTCACCAAGATCATTGATATGGCTTTGGGGAACCTTGAAGAGCGTTTAGTAGTCGGGGAGCCATACAAGGACGGCCGTAAGATTTCATTTAAACCAGTAGGGGCGTATCAATCAGCGCTCATTGCCGGTATTTGTTTCGATAAACGGGCTTTATCCAGAGGAGAGCCTACGAGCATAGAGGCCGGTATCTCTTTGGAAGAACGCCTAAGCGGCCTTCACAAGACATTTGAAGAAGTAACCAACGGTAAGCCGGCACTTACAATAGTAGAAAAGTAGCATTGTGGAGTTAACGTCAAAGGTTATCGAGGGCTTCTCAGGCTCTGTATTGGCCCCTCGCTTTGATGCACCCGTTGCTATACCAGACTTCCACAGGGAATTGTGGGACTTATGTTGCTCGGAGGAGCGTCTTGTTGCAGCGTGCGCCCCGCGTGGCCACGCTAAATCTACAAGCATCACGCTCAGCTATACACTTGCCGAGGTGCTGTTCAGGAAAGCTAAGTTTGTACTGCTTGTGTCAGATACAGAAGGGCAAGCAGTGCAGTTTTTAGGCGATATCAAAATAGAGCTTACTGAAAATGAAAGCTTAACCGGACTCTTTGGAAAAGTAACGCTGATAAAAGACTCTGAAGCAAATATAATTGCTCAGATGGAAGATGGTTATCAGTTTCGTATTATAGCAAAAGGTTCAGAGCAAAAGGTTCGTGGTTTAAAGTGGCGTAATAGACGCCCAGACCTGATAATCGGGGACGACCTTGAATCAGACGAACAGGTGATGAGCAAAGATCGCCGAGAGAAGTTTCGTAATTGGGTATACAAAGCGCTTCTTCCCTGTGGTTCAGACACTGCAAGGGTTCGGATAGTAGGTACTATACTACACATGGACTCTTTGTTGGAACGGCTAATGAGCGATTCTTCTTGGAAAACAAGAAGGTTTGCCGCGCACAACGAGGACTTTTCAGAAATACTTTGGCCTGAGAAGTTCAGTAAAGAGCGCCTGTTAAAGATACGCCAAGGGTATATCGAACAAGGTATGCCAGAAGGTTACAGCCAAGAGTATCTTAACTACCCCATCGATGAAGAGAACGCTTACTTTAGGCGTGAGGACTTCCTTTCTTATAACGTTGAAGATTTAGACGGAGTACATCTTTACTACTACTCGGCAATTGATTTTGCTATAAGCGATAAGGAACGAGCTGACTACACTGTAATAATCACAGTAGGCATAGACAGCGACAACAAGATGTACGTTGTCGATGTACGAAGAGGCCGTTGGGACTCTCTTGAAATCATTGAAGAGATGTTCTCAGTACATGCGCGATATAAGCCAGAAATATTTACACTAGAAGCAGGGGCTATTCAGAAGGCCATTGGTGCGTTCTTGAAGAAAGAGATGTATGACCGCTCTATATTTCTCAACCTTAACCCCTTGGTTCCTGTAAGAGACAAACAAACAAGAGCACGTTCAATACAAGCCCGTATGCGTATGGGCGGTATATATTTTAATAAAGAAGCGTCATGGTACGCAGACTTGGAAAGCGAGATGATTACCTTTCCACGAGCGGCTCACGATGACCAGGTAGATGCGTTGGCGTGGATCGGTCTTAGTCTTGATAAGTACATAGAGGGTAAGACATCGGCAGAAGCAGTTGATGATGTTTACGAAGAGGAATTAGAAGACAAAGATGACTATGAATTTTCTGGTCGTTGTGCAGATACAGGGTATTAGCTTATATGTATGAGACAAAGCACTCATTTGAAGACTTATCTAGTTTCGATAATATTGCTGCTGAACTTGATAAAGATACTCTTCAAAAGATTGGGTCTTTAGTTGTAGAAGGTTACGACGAAGATTTAGATACCCGTTCAGAGTGGGAAGAGCGTTTTGATAAGTGTATGGATCTTGCCATGCAAACTGTAGAGAAGAAGTCTTTTCCTTGGGATGATGCTTCTAATGTCAAGTATCCTATCCTCACTACAGCAGCACTTCAGTTTTCAAGTAGAGCATATCCTGCCCTTATATCTGGTACACAGGTGGTCAAGGCCAAGGTAAGCGGTTTCGATATCGACGGTGATAAACATAAAGCTGCTATTCGTGTAGGTAAGCACATGTCTTACCAAATACTGGAGGAAATGGAGAACTGGGAAGAAGAGATGGATAAGCTTTGCATTATCCTCCCCATTGTTGGCTCTGTATTCAAGAAGACCTATTTCAGCCCGAGCCTTGGACGCAACATTAGTGAGCTTGTATATCCTAAAGACTTCGTAGTAAATTACTGGACTAAAGATTTAGAAACCTCTCCAAGACAAACTCACGTACTTGAACTATCCAAGAATGATATCTATGAACGTGTAGCAATGGATATATACATCGATGCCGATGTTGATACATCCGTTGAAACAATAGATAGCAGCGAAGAAGAAAGAAGCGGTTTAGAAGCTCCTTCCGATAATGACGACTCTACGCCTTACGTCTTTCTTGAACAGCACAGGTTCCTTGACCTCGATGATGACGGCTATGCAGAACCTTATGTGGTAACTGTTAATTTAGATACAAAGAATGTTGTACGAATAGTCCGTCGTTGGGACGATGACGGTGTATCTTTGAAAGAAGACGGCACTGTTATTCAGATCAAGGCAGTAGGATATTTCACTAAGTTTTCCTTTGTGCCCAACCCCGATGGTGGTTTTTACGATATAGGGTTTGGTACATTACTTGGCCCTATTAATAACACCGTTAATACGCTTATCAACCAGCTTGTTGATAGTGGTACGCTAAATAACCTCAATGCTGGTTTTATATCTAGGGGTATTCGTATCAAAGGTGGCAGGAAAGCTTTTGAACTTGGCGAGTGGAAGACAGTAAACTCTACTTCCGACGATCTTCGTAAAGGCATAGTACCGCTTCCAACTAAAGAACCAAGTCAAGTTCTGTTCAGCTTGCTTTCTATGATGATTGAAAGTGCTAATAAACTCGGGTCTGTAACCGATATGCTTACCGGGGAGAATCCCGGACAGAACCAACCAGCAACTACTACGATGGCTGTAATTGAGCAAGGACTTAAGGTCTTCAGTTCAATATACAAACGTATGCACCGCAGCCTCAAGAAAGAATTTAAGAAGTTGTATCGCCTTAATCGTATATACCTACCACCCGAGTCTTACTTTCAGGTACTGGACTTGGGTGAAGAGGGCGCTATGAGTATCTTTCAAAATGACTATAGCGTAGACGTAACCAACGTACAGCCTAGCGCTGATCCCAACGTAGCATCAGAATCGCAACGTCTTATGAAAGTTCAAGCGCTACTTGAGTTGGTTGAGATGGGTACAATAAATCCACAAGCAGTTACAAGGCGTATTCTTGAAGCACAAGAACAACCGAATATAGAAGAATTAATGAACTTGCCAGAGCAAGGGCCAGATGAACAACTATTACTACAACAGATGATGGCTCAAGATGAAAGTGAACGTGGTTGGGCCAAATTAGAGATAGATGCAAAAACAGCAGAGATAAAAGAATTCAGTGCCATAGAGGGTGCGAATAAAGCGTTTGACCAGTTAAGACAATCCAAAGAGGAAATGAAAAGTGGAAATAACGAAGGAAGAGTACCAACAGTGGAAAAGTAATAACGTAACTCAGTTTATATTTAAAGAACTTAAGGAACGCAAGGAAGATTATATAGTAGCATTACGTACCTTTGTACGAGCAGGTGACATGAACTTAGCTTCAAGAGCTGAGGGGATGATAGAGTCAATTGATGATTTCCTAGATACTAGTTTTGAAGATCCAACAGAGGATGATGAAGATGCTTGAAGTAATCGGACATAGAGTTTTAATAGAACCAAAACACCACACAGAAGAAATCGGTGATGGCGCTCTTAAGGGTTTCAAAATGAATATCGGTGAGGACTGGAAGCGAGACAGAGCATCAACCGTTATAGGTGTTATTAAAAGCATTGGTAAGAACGCGTGGATGGGTTTTGATGACGGCTCTCCATGGGCAAAAGTGGGCGATACAGTCTACTATGCTAAGTACTCTGGTAAAATAGTTGAAGATGATGATCACACTTATATTATAGTCAACGATGAAGATATACAGTGCATCGTCCACGAGAGGAAAGAATAATGGCTGAAGTTGCTGAGGGAGTAGTAATAGAAAAAGTGCCTGATAAAGAAGAACTTGATGCGCTACTTAAAGAGGATGTCCTAGACGAGGACAGCGGGGAAGAAACTCCAAAATACACAGAGGCTGAACTAAGTGCTGTGGAAAAGGGTTGGTCGCCAGATGGCGTCGAAGGTAAGAAAAACTTAACTGCCGATGAGTTCTTAGATCGTCAAACACTCTATGATGATATTCACTCTCTTAAACGACAGAACAAACGTCTACAAGGTGATATTGAGAACATCAATAAATACCAGAAAGATATAAGAGCAGATGAACGTAAAAAGGTTGTAGAGGATCTAAAGCACCAAAAGAAAGAAGCACTTGATGATGAGGATCATCATAGAGTTATTGAGATAGATGAACAGTTGGCAGACGAACGCGACAAAGCCAAGGCAGATGTCAAGCAAGAAAGTAAACCCAATGAAGACTTCGAGTCGTGGGTAACTAGCAATTCTTGGTACAACGATGATAAAGAGTTACGTGAAGATGCAGATATCTATGGCGAGATATACTGGACTAAACATCCAAACACAAGTCGTGAAGATGTATACACAGAAGTAGCTAAATACATTAAAAGAAGTCACGCAGATAAATTTAGTAATAACAGGCGTGATAGTCCAGCAGCCGTAGAAGGCGGTACAACTCCACGGCAACCCCGTAGTAAAACTAAATTTACTGTAAAGGATTTGGACGTAGAAAGCAGATCTGTAATGAAGACTATTCTTCGTACCAGCAATATGACTGAAGAACAATACCTTAAAGATTATTTTGAACGTAATGGCAAGTAGCCTAATAGAAGTACCATCTGTAAAGACAGACACAATTAAAGAGGAAATTAGAAATGGCGAATAGTAATGCTAACAATCGTGGTGGTAGTCGTCCAGAAAGAGTCCCAGTAAGTGGGCGAAGAGATGTTCTGACTGTTGCTGACAAAGATCCGGCGTATGTTTATCGCTGGGTAAATGATACACAAGGACGAATCGACCAATTTATTAAAGGCGGTTATGAGCATGTTTCTGAGAAACATAAAGTTGGACAGAACGGTATTGATAGTTCTGCTGACGTTTCCTCAATGACAACAAATACTTCTCCTGGTATGGTTCAGTACCTTATGCGTATTAAACGCGAATGGTATGATGAAGACCGAGAGGCAGCAGCTCGTAAAGTTGATAAGACAGAGGCCGATATGAAACGAACTCTTAATAGTGGAAAAGATGGTACCTATGGTGACGTTACAATCTCATAGTCAATACTGTATCTCCGCTACTAAGGTTATTTAACTTTTATTGGAGATATAATTATGGCTAATCCAGATCGCCCACGCGGTTTTACGCCTATCAAACATACTTCGGGTTCCGCGGTAACAGGACAGATCCGTGCTATCGGTGTAACCGATGGTACAGATTTATTCGTTGGAGACATGCTCAACCTTGCATCGGGTTTAGCTGTTGTTGGTGCAACAAACGATTCCTCTTTCTTAGGTGTTGCTGTTGGTTTCGGTAAGATCGACCCAATGACAGGATCTATCGGTTCTGCTGCCAATCCTGTAAACCTCAATATAATTTATTATGATGATTCTGCTTCTACTCATACGGATTACGTAGTTTTTTATGTACCCGCTCGTGATATGATTTTTGAAGTCCAATCTAATGCTGATCTTGACCTTGCCATTGGAGACCCTTGTGACTTAGTTGCCACAGCCGGTTCTACTACAACGGGCCTTTCACTTCAAGAAGTTGGTATTAGTACCAACTCTGATTTCGTTTTGGTTGAGATTCCTGACTATGTAGATAACGATAGCACTTTAACAAATACTCGTTATTTTGTACAAGTCACTCAAACTGAAACAGCGTTCGATTAAAGGAGAATAGATAATGCCTATTAATAGTGGTAATTTCGCAAAGGCACTTCAGGTTGGTGTCAACGCATGGTACGGCGAAGCATATGATGAGCATATGGTAGAGTATAAACACTTGTTCGATACTAATAGCTCTCGTAAGTCGTTTGAAGAAGATATTGGTACAAGTATGTTTGGCCTCGCCGGTGTCGTTCCCGAAGGTGGTGGCGTTATATACGACGATGCTAAACAGGGTTTCCTTACTCGTTACCAACATGTTGCTTATGGTCTTGGCTTTGTCATTACTGAAAACATGATTGAAGATGACTTGTATGATGTTATTGGTAAGAAACGCTCCAGAGCGCTTGCTTTCTCAATGCGTCAAACCAAGGAAATAGTTGCAGCTAACGTATACAATCGTGCAGAAACCCCTGGTTTTGTTGGTGGTGATGGTTCTGTCATGTTGGCTACAAACCACGCTAACGTAGCAGGTGGTATTTATAGTAACCGACTGACGACCGCTGCTGATCTTTCAGAATCGTCTCTTGAGCAAGCCTGTATTGATATTGGTAAGCTGGAGAATGATCGTGGTCTTAAGATCGCTATCATGCCTGAATGCTTAGTTATTCCGGTTGATCTTCAATTTGAAGCAGATCGTATCCTGAACAGCGTCTTACGTCCAGGTACTGCGGATAATGATAAGGCCGTGCTAAACGGTAAGTTCCCTCAAGGTGTCAAGATGAATCATTACCTTACTGACGCAAACAACTGGTTCCTTAGAACTAATTGCCCAGATGGTATGAAACATTTTGAGCGTAAAGCCGATAGCTTTAGTGATGATAACGAATTTGATACTGGCAATTTAAAGTATAAAGCCGCAGGTCGTTACTCATTTGGCTGGACGGATCCGCGTGGAATTTTTGGATCGAGCCCGGCTTAGTCCAACCACAGTATAGGAAACCCCTCTTCGGAGGGGCAACTTACCCAACCTAACCCGATAGATTCCCGAACCAATAAAGGCATAACGGAAGTTGACAGGGGAGAATCGATATGTCAGATACACATTTTTCAGGCCCGCTCCACGTAGGCGGAACGCAGGTTTTATCCTCACAGGGCGCGGCAGTAGTATCACTTACCAATAGCATTGGTACAGGTACAAATGCCCTACAGGATGTAACTGCTTCGTTTGATCAGACTATATTAAACGATAACTTTAAAGACTGTACAGACAAGATAGAGGAAGTATTGGCCGCGCTACGGACTCACGGCCTTATAGCCACGTAGTGTAATAACCCCGGTGCAGCCGCAGGGTAGGGGTTATGTTTTTTTTTTTTTTCCTAATTAGAGTAACTTAATGCCATTCCTAGCAGTAAAAAACCCGCCAGGCCCACCAGAAATGGGCGATGCCGTGGTTGAGTTTACAAATGCCTCGGAGTCTCTTAACGAGCCTATCGCTGCAACAACAAAAGTTGTGTCTCTAACAAGGTCTGTTGATACATCTGAGTCCTGTTCAGTCTTGGTCACTTCAAGTAATGGTTCTGCAGTAGCAGGCACTCACTTTACAGCTGTTAGCGAGACAGTGACATTTGGTGTTGGAGTGACAACCCAGAATGTTAATGTTTCTATGCTCTCTGCCCCAGCTTCCGGGGCGGCAGACACTTGGTTTGCTTTAACTATAAGTGTGCCTGATAATTGTATTGTGGGCGGTCAAGGATCAGTAAACGTAACTCTTGTGGGGCAACTCCTTCTGAGAGCTGACTTCAATAATTCCCCGCTTGGCGTCTATACATCTGCTCAGGCCCAGACAGACTTCAACGTTAACGCGTTGGGCTACAACGACGCGATACACGTTGGCGACGAGTTGATACCAAGCACTAGCATCCCAAATGAGCTAACCAATGTTGTCCTGGACCCGGTAGCTGGGGCTGCTCGCGGTCGTGTCCTTGAGACTGTGCAATTGCAAGGCAGGGCGGGGCGCGGAACAACTCGTGGGGGATTTGAGGTTCGGGGAGATTTTACTGGCCGGACTCGTGCATTCTTTTGTTACGGCATGCTCATAGAGGCTGGATTCGATCACCCCAAGCAGTTGAAGATGCCTTGTTTGTGGTCAAAGGATATCTTGACTTCTGGACATGCGAGCGGGGAGACACCATCCCCGGCGGCCTTGCTGGGGTTTAATGCTCGAATACAATCGCACGGTAATAGCGCTTTCGGTCGTGGTGATGGTAGTCTTGGCTCTGTCGTTTACGATAAGCGGTCAACACAATCTACCCGATGGTGTAATACAGATGAGCCGAATAATACTGACTTCAGTACGGCTACTGCTAAACTTGCTACCCAGTTTCTACTCGATGATTACGGTGTTTGGCACGATTATGAGGTTGAGGTGGATATCTTGCCCGTAAACGGGACAGGCATAATGAGGATATGGGTTGACACTGTTCTCAGGTATGAACATGCCCATTTCTGGTTGGACGACGGGACGACAGGTAACGGGCTAGCGAACGACGATTCTTTGATTGATGGCATACGATTTAACACGTTTTACGGTGGCGCTACTTCCGACCCTGAAAATCAACCTGACCACGATCAAAAGCTGTTCTTTTCTGAGTTGATTGTTTCTACTGTCAGGATAAATCCCTGATGGCTATTACTGAGGTTGGTAACGCCAGCGCAGGTGGCACGGGCACTGCGGTCAGTGTCACACACGGGCAAACGATATTGGCGGGTGACGTAATAACTACGCTTATCAACTGTAATGGCAGTGGCACGACAATTACTGATAACAATTCCGGGGTAGTTCACACGAAGAGTTTTGGGGAGAACGGCGCGCAAACCAGTTCCTATGCGATTTACGAACGTATCGCCGGGTCTTCTGAGCCAGCAGCTTTTGCGTTCACTTTAGGATCGTCCCAGGATTGGAGTGTTATTACGAGAGTATTCCGCGGTGTTCACGCCGATGTTTGGGATGTGGCCCCGGCCGTTGGGACTAGGGCTAGCGGTACAAATAGTCTCACCGCAACTGCTCCAACAATCACAACAGTTAATAACAATGCACTTGGTTTGTTAATGGTTGCCTCGGACTCTACGGGACGAGTCTACAGCGCACCAAGTAACGGGTACGGCGGCTTAGTTAATCAAGGTGCTGATAGGTCAGTTGGATCAGCATTTAGAACGTGGGCAACAGCAGGGGCAACCGGGGCTAGCTCTCTTACTTTGTCTGCTTCTGATGACTGGATAATACATCAAATAGCGCTTAAACCAGCATCATCAGGCTCCTTACTTTTACAACATTTTAATAACGGGTGGTTAACATGAGTTCAATAATTATAGATGCTGATTCAGTTAATCAGAGTGTCAATTTAAGAATGGTTGACTCAGGCGATGGAACCCTGGAGACGGGTGTGGTTGCTGCTACTACTGGCTTAGATATTTGGTATAAGCGCGACCTGGCGGCCCCAGTTAGTCTCACTGAAAGCAATCTTGCGTTACACACGACAGCGCATACTGATGGCGGTTTACTCCATACTGCTGATGGAGATTATAGGATTGATTTTCCCGACGCTGCTTTTGCGACAGGCGTTGACCGCGTGAAGTTGGGCTGGGGCGCAACAGGCATGGTGGGGCAGACGCTGACTGTAATGCTTAATATAGTAAGCGCGGCAGGCGTTAACACAGAGATAGATACTGCGCTATCCGACATTGGGTTGGATCACTTGCTTGCTGCGTCGGTCTCAGGCTCAGACGTAATGGATAATTCTATTTTTGCCAAGCTTGTTAGCAAGTCAGGAACCGCTGATTTTGATGATTTTGTCAATACTAGTGATTCGTTACAGGCAACCAGTGATGCTATTGCAGCCGATGGGGTAAGTATAGCCTCTATATTGGCACTGTTAGACGACCCTCGTACTGAGCCCGGCCAGGGTGCTCCTCCTGTAAACCCAGATATAGCTACAAAGATTGACTATTTATACAAAGCGTGGAGAAACAAAGGTACGCAAACAGCAACAACTTGGAGTGGATACAACGACGGCGGTTCTGTCGTAGACCAAAAGACTAATGTTTCTGATGATGGAACAATCGCCACCAGAGGCGAGATTATAACAGGCCCATAATATGGCTATTGATACTCCGATTAAGCGCTACTCCATGCTGAATGTGGGAAGTCCAGTGGTCTTCCCGTTGTTTATCCCTGACGGGGTGGTGGGCATTAATGATAGGTTTCACTTACTTAACCTATATGCTATTATCAGCAATCCACCTTCTATCACATCAACGGCGATTACGATTTCGACTGAAGATGTACTATATCAATATCAAATAATCACTACCGATGCTGACCTTGATGCTACGTTTACGTACTCGTTAATCATCTACCCTACAGGAATGACAATCGGCACTAGTACAGGACTGGTGAGTTGGACACCTGTTAATGATGATGTTGGTAATAATTCCGTTACTGTTCGCGTAACAGATGACACTGGCCTTTACGACCAACAGTCATATACCTTGGCTGTAGCGAATGTCAATGACGTACCCGTTATAACCTCGACACCAATTGAAACTGCCTCTTCAAGCGTCTTGTATCAGTATACAGTCACAGCAACTGACGTTGATGTTGGTGATTTGTTAACGTACTCTTTGCTTGCTCCTCCCTTTGGTATGTTTATAGATCCTGGTACTGGAATAGTAAGCTGGACACCAGACAACGGGGATGCGGGGACTCATAGTATTTCGGTACGAGCTACCGATATAGCTGGGCTTTATGATACACAAACGTTTAACTTAACAGTAGGTGGTGTTACAGCGATGGTAAGTATGGACAATTCACCACCCACGCACTATGCCGGGCCGCTCTATGTAGGTGATCTAAAGGTCGTAGGCCCACAAGGGACTGCAATCGTGTCTCTTAATAACTTATCGGGTATAGGCACAGATGCACTACAGGATGTAACAGCAACCTTCGACCAAGCAGTGTTGAATAATAACTTTAAGGATTGTACAGACAAGATTGAAGAGGTCTTGGCCGCACTTCGCACGCACGGTCTTATAGCGATATAGTTCACTCAACTAGCGAGTAATATACAAATAGGATACTAAAATGAGTAACACAAATAAATCAACAGGTACACTAACAGTAGGTACTACACTTATTAATAACGGTGTAGCTATTGTCGCAGGTGTCTCTATTACTGCTGCCGCTGCCGACGTAACAGTAACATTATATGATGCTCTTACCGCAACAAGTACAGTTGTATTTAAGCACATCTTGGATATAACTATCGACGGGTTGTCCACTTATATTCAACTCCCTGATATTAGGTGTACAACCGGCCTAACCGCTGTTGTTGCGGGCACTGGTGCTGAAGTACAAGTCCACTATCGTTAATGGGTAGAAAAACATATGGCATAGTCGGAGACTGGAACGCACTTTGCGACGTTTGTGGCTTTAAGATGAAGGCGTCTAAACTCAAGAAACGGTGGGACGGACTTTACGTTTGTATAGATGATTACGAAAAAAGACACCCCTCCGATCTCTTCCGTGTCCCTAAAGAAGATACAACTGTACCTTGGGTACGAGTAGACGATGATGCCGGCACCTTAAGCCTCTATGTTATTGACATAGGCGGTGATCTCGGTACTGGATTTTATGTTACTGATGGCTACGTAGGACTAGAATAATGGCAGTTACCACACGAAGTGTAAAAGGCGCCCCACTTACACACGCAGAACTTGACGCTAACTTTACAACATTAGACGGGGATATAACAGCGGTTGGACTTAATAACGTAGTTGGCCCTGCGGTGGCTACAGACAACGCATTGGTACGCTTCAACTTAAGTACAGGGAAGCTCGTAGAGAACGGACAAACTATCGAGGATGACTCGGGCAATGTTGTTATCGCTGGTACTCTTAACACTCGAACCCTTGCCGCTGATTCGTCAAAACTAGATGCGATTGAAGCCTCGGCAGATGTAACCGACACAGCCAACGTCACAACCGCCGGGGCACTGATGGACAGCGAGGTAAGTGTTAACCTTAAAACTTTGACACTACCTGCCTCAGCTACCCTTAGTACATACGGCATTACGTTAACAGATGATGCGGACGCACCGACAGCGAGAAAGACATTAGAGACGGGTGAGTTCGATTTAAAAACTACCACGGCCCTTTCCGATGCCGCTGCTACTCTAACAGCAGCGCAACTCAGGGGTGGTGAGTTCACCATAACACCTACCGTTGCGAGAATACAAACAACAGATACAGCGACAGCTATCGTTGCTGCTATTACCGGGAGTATCGACAACAGTAACTTCTTGATTACCATAGTTAACTTGGCTGCGTTTGACGTAACACTTGCCGCTGGTGTTGGTGTAACCCTTGTAGGTGGTGCGGTAATTAACAACGGATCTGCGACTTGGCGGGTACGTAGGACTTCTGCCACCACTGTAACGATTGTGAGGATGTAACAGGACTATGAATCAAGCTGTTGACGTAATTTCAAAACACACACCCGAAGCAATAACATCAAGCGGTGTCGTAACAATGATAGGATCTGCTAGCGTATGGGGTCTAACACATGCTGAATGGGCAATACTTGGTATCCAGATAGGTATCTTTGTAGGTGTATTGGGTCTTATTATTCAGGTTATAGCCCGTTGGGCGGTCATTAAAAAGAACTTGTTTGGGGGATGATAATGGATGAGAGGTTGCTTGACGAGGTTGAAAGAAGTGTTGTAATCAACGAAGGTTATAGGGCAAAACCATATCAAGACACACTTGGTGTTTGGACTATCGGCCACGGTATCACCTCCCTTACCAAAGAAGAGAGTTTGGCCGTTGTAAGGCTAAAGTTAGAAGCTATCTTACACCAGCTTAGACATCGGCTACCGTTCTTTCAGCGGCTTCCTCACACAGTTAAGGGGGTACTGATAGAGATGTCGTATCAAATGGGTGTTGATGGTGTGTTTGGTTTTAAGAAAACACTAGAAGCGATCCGGGGTGGTGACTACGAAGAAGCTGCTGCACAAATGTTAGATAGTAAGTGGCACACTCAAACTCCGGGTAGGGCGAAGAGCTTGTCTAAAATAATCGGAGGTGCGTCATAATATGTTTGGATTTCTAGGCTCTCTGTTCGGATCTAAAGCAGCTGGTGAAAGGATCATTGACGGTGTAAGTAAGGCTGCTGACAAGCTGTTCTATACTTCAGAAGAGAAGGCCGAGGATTCGGCTAAAGCCCGATCAAAGGGCTACCAGGTCTATATGAAGTGGCTTGAGTCTACGACCGGAAGCCGACTAGCGCGAAGGTTTATAGCCCTTATGGTTACTGGATTGTGGGTTGTTGAACATGTTTCTGCAATTGGCTTACAAATAGCATCGGTATTCTCGCTAACCCCTGCTAACCTCATCGAAGCCGGAAAAATACTATCAGACAGCGCCAACAACAATAACGCCCTAGTTGGGGTTGTCTTGTTATTCTATTTTGGTGGCCCCGCTGCGATGGAAGGCACCAAAGGGCTCGTAAATAAATGGGTTGGAAGTAAAACAATAAAGTGAGTGGAATTTGTAAACCAAGCCAAACGAGGAACTACAGCTAATGGCACTAACAGCGTCAACAGACTACAGCATAGATAGAGATCCTCTTATAAAGTCTTCTTTGCGTTTGATTGGTGTGGGATCTATCGATGAAGACCCCACACAGGCAGAAATAGACCAAGCCACCATATCTCTTAATATCATGTTAAAGGCTTGGCAAGCTGACGGTCTTCAATTATGGCAGATAAGAACAAAAAGTCTCACACCTGTTGAAAGTCAGTACCAGTATAGCCTCGGTATAAGCGCTCCGTCCGGAGACGTTTTTGGTTCTCGTCCTATGCGTATTATAGACATCTATAGACGCATTACAGCGACTGTTATTGATGTCGTTCTTATTAAGATGAGTCGTGAAGAGTATTGGAATTTATCGGATAAGAATATTGAAGGCACTCCCGTCAACTATTACCACGACTTGCAACTAACCAATACTGTGCTTAATATCTGGCCCGCACCAGACGCCACGTTTGCTGCTGATTCAACTCTTGAGATCCTTTACCAAAAACCATTTGACGACGTGGACGTAGGTTCTACAGACTCCTTTGAGTTCCCTTCAGAGTGGTATGAAGCAATCAAGTACGGATTGGCTGCCAGGTTGGCACCTGAGTATGGGATACCCCGTCTTGAGAGAATCCTGTTGCACCAAGAAGCAACAGCTATCAAGGACGCAGTTATGGACTGGGATCAAGAGGACTCTTCTATATATCTCTTCCCGGAAACTCGTTAAGTGACTACTGCCACTATATCAGTTATCGTTGACCTTATTATCAAGGCTTTTAGTGGTGCTGGTATTACCGAATATGCGTCTGGGATAACGAATGGTATAGTGCAGAAGCTGGGGGGACGGGTACAAGTCACTCAGCGTCCCTCGATAGATTTGTTTGTAAACGCCTCTGAGACTGTTGGGACGGACTCACGTGGTCGGGGTGTCTACTACTGGGAAGAGAACTCCACCCTATATCTTATAGACAACGACACGGTTTATCGTAACGACTACGGGACAACTGTTGGAACAATATCTGCTGGTACAGAGCGTGTGTCGTTCTTTGAGTCCCTAAACTCCACTGGTAATCCTGTGCTGATGGTAGCAGATGCCGAGAACAACAACGCTTTTAGCATCACCACAGGCCACGCACTAGCCGCCCACACCCCCACAAACTTCCCCACCACTATCGTACACGGTGGTGCTATACTCAACGGTACTTGGTACTTGATGGATGAGAGTGGAATTATATACAATAGTGCTGTTGATAACGTCGATAGCTTCCCCGCCACTGCGTTCATCTCCGCTGAAAGAAACGAAGATAGTGGTGTTTACCTGGGGCGACACAGGGAGGGAATAGTAGCGCTTGGTACACGGACTGTCGAGTTCTTCTACGACAACGCTAACAATGTCGGGTCTCCGCTAAACAGACGTCCAGAGATCTTCCACAACTTGGGGTGCGGGGATGGGCTATCTGTGTGGGAAAACGGAGACATCATATACTTTGTGGGTTCTGATCCTAGTGGTACTCTTGGTGTATATAAACTCGAAAACTACTCCTTAGAAAAGGTGTCGTCAGATACGCTTGATTCTTATGTAAACCATAACGTAACTCAAGAGTCCTTCCGTGTTGTTGGTTCGGGCTTTAACGGTCAAGGTCATTTATTCTATATACTCACGCTATATAGTTTAACGACAGATGCAACACCGATAATCTCTCCTGCGAAGACCATCGTATTCGATACTCTAACAACGCTGTGGGGTATGTGGAGTACGAGCCTTAACGGAAATACTATGTTTCCCCTTATGGCTTGGACTAAACGGACAGGTGGTTTTAACGCAAACATGAGTAGCCGTATTGGTGAGGGTATCCTAGCTAACGGGGATATCATCACGCTTGGTGATAACATGGTTCCTCTAGACACTGTTCTAGGTTTCACAGGGTATTTTGTTGATACATATATGGAGGTGGGTTACTTCAGTTTGACATCACCAGACCAATCTACCAACATCGACTTTGGAATCCGTACAGGGAACTGGAACGGTGGAACGAACAAACTGAAGTTTCAACACAGCGTTAAGGCAACTATAGATGAAACACCAACATCACAAACTATGGTGTTGAAGTGGTCTACCGGGACAGAACAGGACGGTACGTTTACAACAGGCCGTACCTTAGATACGAGTAAAAGGGATATAGCGAGGCGTGGCGGTAAGTTTACTAAGCGAAACTTTGACTTGTCTTACTCTGGTGATGAACAATTATATGTCGATGATATCGAGATTGACGTAACAGTTGGGGATTACTAGTGGCTATTCAACTCAGCTCCCCACCATCCATCATAAAGGATTTTAACAATCCAGCGTGGACTACGTGGTTTCATAACCTCCACGAGACGCTTACTCTAAACAAACACCTGTCCTTTATCACGACGGCCACTAGCATTACGGCGGATAAAGAGTCCATTATAATTGCTACAGCTCTTGTAACTATAACCCTACCGACAGCAAGCGACAGTGAGGGCTTATCTTATTACATTAAGCGCGTAGTGGCTACGGCTGGCAACGTGGTTGTGTCATCTTCAGATAATATTGATGGGGCGGCTACGGTAAATATCGCTACAAACTATGACTCTATCAGGGTGTTTTGTGACGGAACTACTTGGCACACAATCTAATAACTAGTAGGATTTAACCATGGCATTAACTACACGAGCAGGGTCGGGCGCACTTATAACCCAAGCAGAGGGTGACGCAAACTGGAACACACTTAATGGTGTTGTAGAATCTGTCACAGGGACTACACACACTATCGACCATACCGATGAGAACAAGACCATCGAGTATAACAATGCTTCACCTATTGCAGTTACATTGACAGCCGTTGCAACGATAAACTCTAGTAATGACTCTCAAATAAGTAACCTATCCACCACTCTTAAGAATATTGGTGCAGGGCTTGTTACGGCTACTTGTAGTGGTGCTGATACTATGGAAGACGGCACTACCTCTTTTACCATCCCCCAGTATCAGTGGTTTACTATACAAACCAATAGTGCGGGTAATGGGTGGATCGTCTTATCGTTTAGTAACCTAAACAACCCCGCTTTCACAGGCGTCCCTACAGCCCCTACAGCGGCGGCAGATACAAACACAACGCAGATAGCGACTACGGCCTTCGTCACAACAGAGGATAATCTAAAGGCTGATATTGCGAGTCCAACATTAACAGGTGTCCCGGCTGCCCCTACGGCAGCACCAGCAACAAACACAACCCAAATATCCACGACTGCGTTTGTCGAGGCAGCGGTCAATGCCCACAACCATATAGGCGGCGATGGCGCAGCTATAGCGCAAGGTGCTATGGCAGCAGCGGCTATTGGGCAAGCTGAGTTGAAAACGAGTACGGGGATTGTGTCTAAACAGGGAATCGCATTAAACATAGCCTTACCAGGCGGAGAATATGGGTTCTATCCTCGGACCAGAAGTGGCAATGCCTTCGCATCCGGTGAGGTGCTAGCTCAAATTGCCGGTGGCGACGGCACTATTCCATCTACCTCTTTTATCTGCAACATATTCCTCGGCAATGAGGCTGCTGCACAAACCGGCTTTGCCCAACAACGCTACCTCACAGCATCACCTCCCTATGACCTTGGTGATGGAGAAATACCGCTATTCGTTTTTGCTCTAATTGATAATACCACTGGTGATGTGGTCGCCACATACTCAGCGCCAGAAGCTCCGTGGCACTACAACGGCCCCACCGATATTAGAGCAGACTTCTATGACTCGCAGGGGATTGGGTTTAAGCGTGTTAAAGATGAAAAGGAAGTTAATAAACTGCTCGGATTATCTGGTAACGTAGGGTTGACAAAATCAGGGGCTAAGGGTGACATTGGGTTGACCAGGGCTTACGCGGAAGCATATCAAGGAGCGCCACTTGTTCCGGTGGAAATCACGCAGGGCATTAAACAGGCCGATATGCCGCTTATTGCCAGACCTATGGAACCGGGCGTTGGACAATCTGTTGTGATGCTTAATCCACTTAGCCCGATAACCTTGCAGCTCTATGAGGCAGGTGACTTTGATGGCGACTTTAACTTCTCTAGTTTACTTCATAGTGGAAACTTATCATTAAGCAATATCCCCATGGGCTTATCTGGGCCTCCTGGTGTTGATGTTGTAGACTTTTCTTGGAGAAACACCCCTCGGTAATGAGTATGATAGATCGTACTTTTGATATGGAGTTGGTCAGGGAGATCATCACCCACCCTAAAATATACGATCACGTTTCCGATGACTTCTCCCCTGCACCAGAAGACTTTATACCTATAGATCCCGACTCGGTATACTATTTAACGCCAATTCATAACGGGACTGTAATGGGTGTGTTCTTTGTTCATTCACATAACGGTATCTGCTATGAGGTACACACCTGCATCTTACCAGAATACCACGGCGCTCTGGCACTTAAGGCAGCTAAAGACCTTATTAAATGGGTGTTTGAAGAGACACCTTGTATGAAACTTATAACCAACGTCCCTAGTTTTAACCCATTAGCGTACAGATTCGCATTAAAAGCGGGGATGGTCAAAGAAGGTGTCAACACCAAGAGCTTTCAAAAGAACGGTGTGATATACGATCAAACAGTACTTGGAATTGTAAAGGAGTAATTTATGCCAGTAGCAGCGATAGGGGCAGTTGCCAGTGTAGCGGGCGGAGCTATTGCGGGCAGTGGAGCAAGAGGAGCTGCAAGGTCACAAGCAAGGGCGGCTCGTTCTCAGATTGAAGAGGAACGTCGGCAGTTTAACGAGACTAAGCAAGACCTAGCTCCTTATCGCGAGGCTGGTCAGCGGGGTCTTGAGCAATATGATAACCTTATAAACAGCCAATCGGATTACGAGGGATTAATTCAATCTAACGTTCAAGACCCGTTCCAGTTTGGGGCCGAGGAGTTTGAGCAGTATAAAGACCCCGGATACGAGTTCCGATTGGCCGAGGGTGCTCGCGCTGTGAATAACACCTTTGCTAATCTTGGTAAGCGCGTCAGCGGCGAGAGGTTCGCTGGTTTACAGAACTACGCACAAAATGCAGCGTCACAGGAGTTCAGGGCAGCGCGTGGTCGAGCCGCTGCTGATTATGATAACCAAGGTAGTTTGGAACAACAGACATATAATCGAGGTGTCTCAGACTATGATCGCCAATACACGGATGTTCTTAACCGCCAAGGTAACCTCGCTCAGCTTGGTGTAGAGGCGTCAGCACAGCAAATCCAAGCTCGTCAACAATCCACGTCCGGTATTAACCAAGCAATCGGGGCGCAAGGGGCAGCTCAGGCTGCTGGTAGGTTGGGCCAAACAGGCGCTGTTACCTCGGCTCTTGGAGATCTTGGTAACGCTTTTAGGGGTGGCGTTGGGGGTGGTTTCTCTTTACCAAACCTCTCACAACCGTCGTACTCCTCAACCGCCGGTAATTCGGTGTCACCCCTTATCCAGAATAGAGGATATTAATAATGAACGCATTAAACCAATTAATAGCGGCGTCTGGTGAGAGGTTCTACGAGAATGCTCGTAGGGGTTGGATAGAGCGTCCTGGAGAAGCAAGACAACGCCAACAAGAAGAACTTACCCTAAAGGGCTTGGGTCAGCAACAAGACCTTAGGGGGCTTCAGATTGAGGGTCAGCGTCTTGAGAATGCCAATGCGCCTGGTAGGGAACGTGACCTTGAACAATCACGTTCCCTTAGAGATCTTCAAATACAGCAGACGCAAGGACAACTCGAGGATTATGGTGCAAACCGTGGTTTACGAGACGCTCAACGAAAGGCACTAGAGGATCAAGTAAGCCCAGAATATCGCACTCAAGACAGGGATCTAAACAATAGAGAGATCGAGTCTGCGATTAGGAACGACAAAGTGGTTATGGCTAAACTGGAGGCAGAGACTGCCGAGATCAAGAGTAAACAGGCGTTGAAGGAACAAGAAGTTAACGATGACAGGGCCATTGGTATAGTAGAGTCACTACTTAACCAACACAAAGGCAACCCAGCCGCATTACAAGAAGCGTTCGCCAATAGTATTCAATCTATAACGGACTTGACAGGGCCGTCCGTTGATGAAATGGTTGAAAATTTGTTAAATGGGGATCCTAACGAACTCGCGGGTAGTCTTTCCAACCTAGTTGATGCGTTTCCTGTGTCGGTTAAACTACGACGAGAGATATATGTGGCGCAGCAGAAGGAAGCGGCTAAGGCAACCAGGCCCAGTAGCATGGTAACCAAAGACATCGACGGCGTACAGCACAGGCTAGACCCATCAGGTCAGCATTGGATACCTATGCTCACCGCCGATGGTGAACCAGCTACTACAGGCGCTCAAAAGCGGGCTGACATGGATGCGGGTCATGCTGAAAAAAGGGAAGATAGATACAATAACCAACTAGATTTAAGAGTTAAGGCAGAGAAGCGTAAAGGCGTCAAGCAAAGCATTACTGAAATAAACACATTAAGAGATGACGGTAAAGCTGTCATAGCGGCTGTCAAACCAATGTTCGAGGCTGCTGAAGAAGCACAGGTGCTTATGGAGGGTGAGATGACACCACCTAAAGCCAAGATATTACAACGGGTGATAGCCTCTATCAACAAATCAGGCACCAAGGCACAGTCTGAGATAGAGTCTTGGCTACCTGGCCAGAGTGGTAACCTCCTAGAACGGCTTGAAGGTAAAATAGCAGGGTTCGTTGAGGGCACTTTCTCTGAAGCGGAAGTTAACGCGCTCCGAAGAGACGTTAAGCTGTTACAGGAAAACTATATTAACCCCGCATTAAAACGAAACCTAAGCCACATCGTAGTAAACGCCACAAGAAGGGGTGTTCCTTTGAATGAGGTTATACCCCAGTACATCTTGGATAAGATAGAACCAAAACACTACAGCGACGAAGACTTGGAGTTCACGGCAAAGCAACATGGAATGACTGTTGATGAAGTCAAGACACGCCTGGAGGACAAGTAATGCCTGTAGATTTACTGACCGATGCAAAGCAATCTGGCCCTAAAGACCTACTTTCAGAAGCACCTGAAGAGTCACCAACAGGCTTTAGTATAGGAGAAAGGGTAAGTCAATCCCTATCTGGCTTCAATGAGTCTGTTATTAGTGGGGCTGCTTACGTCCCCGCCAAGATAGTAGAACTAGGCGCTTACTTAGCGGGGGCAGAGGACTCTCGGGAGGTAGTTGGAGGCACTAAATGGGTTTCACAGAAGCTGGTAGACCTGGGTATCGTATCAGACCCTAAATCGAAAGGAGGTCAAGACACTGCCTTTAGAAAGGCTGGAGAGTACGCGGGGATTGGCGTGGCTATCACGGCAACTATGTCCAAGATGTTTGGTAAGAAGGCGGGGGAGATGATGGTAAGGAACCTCCCCACAGGCTCTGCTGGATCTTCCTCGGCGTCTAGGCTTATTGTAAACAAGATGGTAGAACCTACCCTAACCCGGCCAGGTGCTACTATGGCCGCTGAGATTGCTGGGGGTGGTGGGGCTGCGGCTGGAGAGCATTACGCTACTGAAATTCTCGGAGAAGAGTGGGCTTTTGTTGGTTCCTTGTCTGGTGGTGTACCATCTGCGTTGGTTGGAGATATGGCTACCACCTGGGTTGGTCGTTCTCTACCACGGCTGAGAATAAACGCTGATAAGGCATCCTTAAAGATTGTTGCTCCAGAGAATATAGAGGCAGCTAAGAGGGTGTACTCGAAGACAAGAGCACTGTTTAGCGCACAAGAACGTGTAGCAAGACGTACAGCAGAAGCCACCGAGGACATTGGTACAGCTTCCCGTAACATTGCGAAAACCTCAAGAGTGCTTGATGACGTGTACCAAACACCAGCAACAAAGACGGGTGACAAACATCTCATGGCTCTTGAGCAAAAAATTATACAAGAAGACGCCTCGCTTTCTAAGTTTATGGCCGACGAGTCTCAAAGAACCCATCGTACAGTTCGTGGTGAGTTATTGAACCTTTATGATGATGTGGGTTTTGATATAGCTCAAAGAGAGATTGCCAAAGATATTGACACACAGAAGATGCTACTTGACGTAGACCTAGAAGCGGCGCGTACAAAAGTTAACGTAGCACTTTCCGCATTAGACCCTAAGACACCTCGCCCCGTTGTAAATCAGATTGTATCTAACATCATAGACGACCACCACGCAACAGCCAGGACGCACGAGGGGCAGTTGTGGGGGTTTGTTGATGACACTGCCACTACTACACCATCAAGTATAAAGGCTCTTACACAGACGTACAAGGACGATGTGGCTATGTATTTGGGCGACTCTGCTCCAGAGTACCTTAAGAGGCAGTTAGGGCGTTTAAACAACAAAGGAAAGCTAACAGATGCTAATCCCGTGAGGTTGAGTGATCTGAAAGGCTTGAAGCGTATGCGTTCTGATATATTAGCCACAATACGCTCTGAAAGAGCCTCACAAAGCCCTGATTGGGACAAGGTACGTGTTCTTAATAACTTCCAAGGAAACGTACTAGATGCCATGGAGAAGACACTAGGAGACACCACAGAGCTAAAAGCGGCCATGGCGTTCTCTAGGGAGGTTAATACTAAGTTCAAGAGTGGTTCTGTAGGTAAGATATTAGGATACGCACCAGACGGAGGTGGTCGTGTACCAAAAGAATTAACCCTTGAAATGACAGCCGGTGCTAGTGGTGGAGCAAAAGCCAACGTATTAGCTCAAGAGTTAGATGAGCTTCGTAGGATTGGTGAGATAGACATCTCTAAAGTGAATCCTGCCGACATGCTAGAGGACTACTTTAAGGCGGCTGTGAGAGTAACCAACGTGGACGGTACTGTTCGCAGAGAGTCTATAAACACTTTCATGCACGATAATAAGGCATTGTTAAAAAGATTCCCAAACTACGAAAAGGCGTTAAGGTTAGCTATAAAGGAAGAGAAGAACTTTAGTACACTCAACTCCGAAATTAAGAACCTGAAGGGGTCTAAGCAACTTAAGTTCTTGGATAAACTCACTGAACAACAGCGTGGGGGGCTAGCTAAGACAATCTTAGATACACCAGACCCAATCACATCCCTTAGACATACCATGGGAAAACTATCACCTCAAGGCCAGAAAGGCCTTAAAGCAGATTTTATTAGGAACATGGCCAGTCAAGCTAAGTCCGGCCAAGACGAGGCTGGTTTGTTTGTATATAACGGTTCTAAGATGAAGTCCCACTACAGGGAAAACAAAGACGTATTTAACCACTTACTTAGCAGGGAAGAAAGGGCTAGGCTTATAAGGTTAATGAACTCCACCCAAGCCGGTCGTTTCCCAAAAGAAGGTCTACCGGATACAGGGCCACCTATGAAGGATATTGTGGCAATGGTTCTCCAGATACCTGCAAGAATAGCAGGGGCTAGGGTGGGCGCTCAATTAAGTGGAAAAGGTGCAGGCCCATCCCTACAGGCAGCTCAAATGGGTGCCAGTACCGCTAAAAAGATACAAACAGCGTTGATGAAGGACAAAGGTGCTGCCCTTATGGTTGATTCAGTGCTAGACGAAACACTTTACAAACAAACCCTTAAGTTGGTAAACAACTCTGGTTATAAATCGATACCTGATATTAGAAGCTTGCTCTCAAAGCCTAAGTACAGTAACCTACGAGGGTGGATGATAGCCAACGGTGTACTGAATTTTGATGAGGCTATGAATGAGAAGGTGGAGGAGTAGGGGTAACAAGATAAGAAACCCCTAAAAAGAAACCCCGATAGGCAGTACGATCACCTTCGGGGTTTTTTGTTGTCTAAGTTAAATTACCCAGTACGTTTCTTAACCACCTTTCTAACAGGTTTCTTAGCTACAGCTTTAACCTCCTGAGTTGGTATATACAAAGCGCCTTCAACCTCGTCTTTAGATATCTGGTACTTAGCCCTGATACCAAAATGGTCTATTAAGTACTGAACAGCCGTTGCCAAGGGGACTTCTATTTTGTGGTCGTGATAGTAGTGTCCTGTACGGTCGCTAAATGGCTTTTCATTAACAACAAGAGCGGTCTTATTAGAAAACGAATATAGATTCCCACGAACAAACTTCCCTGTCTTAACAGACACAGTTGTACCAACTTCTACTTTTTTACTCTTGTTCCAAAGCATAGAGTTCTCCCTGTTTGCTATAAGTAAGACTATCCCAATTAAACGACTGGTCTTCCGGTTCCGACCACTGTTCGTAAGGATCCTTCCACGGCTGTTTTTTTGTCAAATAAATCACGAAGCTGATTGTATAACCCCCTGGCTTCATCAATATCTAATAGTATTTTCTTTCCTTCTTTTGTTTCCTATGTAATCTTTACTCTTGTTTGTTTTTTAATCATGTCACTCCTATACTACATTTATAGTATATCACAACCACCGGCCGAACAGGCCAACTCTTTATGTCCCGTAGTCATATCCTCTAACTCAAACAAGGCAAGCCTATCCCAATCCACCTCAGGCATATCTTCAACCGCCTTATCATACACCTCCTTGTCTATCTCTTGATATGGTGCCTGTTGGTACGAGTGGTCAGAGTGGGGAAGAAAAGATACCCCGGAACATATATCAAAGTTCTCATACACCCAAGCTCCTACCTTTAGCCACTCATCCTCCCGTACATACACCGTAATGGATGGCTTATGCTCACACCAATGTTCAGCGTATACCTTCCACAAATCCAGCTGCTCCAGCGCACTTCGGTCATCCCTGGTAATAGACCCTTCAGGGGCTTTCACTGGGAAGCTGAAGATGGCTGTGCTATTCTCTTTTCTTATTGCGTCCTCTACGGGTACTCCGCTTTCTTTAAGGAACTGATAGATAGGATCCTTTTTATCGGTTCTTACAGTACGGATGTAGTAAGCAGCATATCGGGGGTGGATTCCACTAGCACTGTCAACTAATTGAGACACAGTACCCGATGGCTTGACACACGTAATGGCGGTACTTTGTGGAATTCCCAGTTTCTCAGCCCACTCTTTGTTTGTTTCAATTGCAATCTCCTTTAGTTCTTTAAGTACCATTGGAAGGGTTAATTTCCCACCGTGCTCCCCTGTAAACCCGTCATCATATGCCTGTCCGCTCATCACAGGATGATCCATAATCCCCGTAAGGCTAACACCTAACAACCTCTCTTCGGCTGTGTTAGTTGCCCATCCTTTGCTCAAGTATCTGAAGTTGGTGAGGGTGGCTTGGATAGTTCCAATGATAGTCGCAATACGTACTTTCCGTTTGAGGTTGTCAAGGGTATCTTCAGGTCTAACGACGACCTCTGAAAGGTTGCAGAACTGCTTGGATCTTAGGATTATCTCAGAACAGTTATGTACTACCATAAAATCAGCAATAAAGTTATGTGTATCCTCTACCGTCAGGTCGTACACATCCGTAACCTCACCCTCCTCTATAGATACAATGGTATTGGAAGATTGGTTCTTCATATTAGACCGCAATACATTCGGCATAGGTACAACAGTTTTCTTAGACTTACCTGTAGATACAAAACCCACACCACTCCTGTGGTTAGGCTGCACACCCCGCACCTGGTGGTTTTGCGGGTTATCAAAGGTAGCAGTATGTCGTGAGTGGTCTGAGTGTGACATAACCTCTAGGTTGTCAATACAATTATTATACGTATCCCCATCTATATGGTGAACGTCATCATCACATCCAACACCATAAACGGCATCAGCGATCATAACATGCTCCATACGGTACGCACGGTTATCCTCTGTTGTCAACTTCACACCAGAATAAGCCGCCCCACGTCTGGCTCGGCATAACTGAACAACCTTATCACCAACCCTTAAATCACCAGCCTCGACCCAAACACCTCTCTGATCGAAAACCAGGTGGTTACGGGTGGCTCGTAGCACTTTACCATTTCGTGTAGTGATTTTAAGCGTAGGCGCATCAGCCCTGCTAATCCAAGAGGTAGTAGCTCTACGGATACCCAACGAACCATCTGACAACATCGTATAAACTTGAGTAGGCTCTGTAATATCCTTAATCTTAACCCGCCCATGCACAGTTTCAACCAAAGAATCTGGGTGAAGACAAGGATTTGTCCCAAAGTCGTGGTTTGCATCTCTCCTTCCGTTTCGCTCAGCTACCCGTTTAGCTGCGTCTCTGCTGAATATCCCACGCTCTCCTGATTTGCTTTCATATAAACTACTCCACTCCTTAATAAAAATCCCTATATCAGGCTTCTCTGTATAACAAACAGAGTTGTTAGCCAATGCCCGTTGTCCATTTGATTCCCACCACTGCCCAGACTTGGCTACCCTCATACGTTCGTCAGTAAGGTTACTGAGACTGATGAGAGCAGAACGCCTAACACCACCAACAACAACAATATCAGCAACCTTACACATAAGGTCATGACACTCAATACTAGTGAGCTTACGTCCCGCAGCATTTCGTATTACCTCTACGGAAAAATTAAATAAATCGACTAGTGGCTGCGGGCCCGACGCTCTTCCTCCAAAAGTCTTAAGCTTTGCCCCGGCGGGACGAACCTTAGAAACATTCCACCTTGGGATCTGACCACTAAACAAAAGGGATAAAAGCTCTCTGTAGGCTTTAGCCCAACCGATTTTGCTATCTGCAACAGTGATAACCGTGTCTGTGTCATAGAAATCCTCAGATACTTCTGGTAGTTTGGATATGTACTGACGCTCAACACTAAAGCCAACGCCTGTACCACACATGAGAACAAACATAGATTCATCAAAAGCCCGTATGCTGTCTACAACAAGGTATCCGCAGTTGTAACCCGCCACATTGTCGCGCTCAAGGGCCGGGCCAGCGGTCATTAAAACCCTCATACTCGGCATTACTTCTAGGTTAAGGATGGCATTTCTAATATCTTGCCTGTCTTTTTCTTCACTACCACCTATGGTCTTTGCAAAGAACTCCATGTACCTATCAACCGTCTCTTCATACGTTTCTCTCCTTCCCAAGTCCTCGCGCCAACGGGCATAACGTGATTTATGAATGTACTTTTGATAATCTGTCATGTTAATATCGGTCATCAGTAATCCCCCAAGCTTTCATTAAATTCTCTGCGGGGGTTATACCCACCTTCTTGTCCTCCCTCTTATCTCCCATAAACGTCCCACCCAACATAGCGGCGTGTGTCAGTGGCACTGTTTCGCCTTTGTTGAAGGCTTGAACACCAGCTTCAATCTCGTCTGCGACAATACTAAGCGCCCCACCTATAGGTAATCTCGTAGATAAAACAGATACCCTTCGTAAAACCCCTATCAACATAACTTCACTCATTGGAACAAACACGGCCCGTCGGTACAGGCTCCATCGTAGAAGCTAGAAGCTGGTTGTTTCATTAGCCTTATAATGAACTTCTTTAGTTCCGGCCTGTCCCGGTAATCCCACTCAACGGGTGCTACCAAAACATTACCAACAACGTCAACATATATAAAATACTTAACACGCATATCACACTTATCAGCGTACCTCTGATCAGAGCAAACAGACCATTGCTCAATCCTGGGAAGGAACCCACGCATCGCGTCAATACGATCTACCATGGTGTCGGTAAGCCTACCGTAATCGGCTTTAGGAGCTAAACGGGCATACTCCCTTGTAGGGTCGGCTTTCACAACCAACACTAACAATGTACTAACAGCTATGGCTAGCAGAAACATTATCACTGCTCTTATCATACACCGGCTCACTGGAGTTCGGCCCTGTGCCGCGCGAGTCCCTTACACTCCTCCTCAAACTCCTTTAGAAATTCCTCGTACTTCATGGCCTTAGCAATATCCTTTAACGTATCGTCCTTCTTACCGGCTCGTAATCTGTACTTAAGAGAACACCCTTTTAGGTAGCCCCTGTACTCTTCCACCGAGAGTACCCGCCTCATAGCCTCAATAGCTTCCATGTCTGGAAAGAGGGCATAGTGCTCGGGGGAGTTGATGAGGTCACCCGCTCTCTTAATATCATCAGTCCACCTATCAGTATCTCTAAACGCTTCCGTCATTCCATCACTCATGGTATCCATCCTCCAAATCGTCTTCAATGTCTTCAAACTTATACCAATTGATTAGTAAAAGCTCCGCGTATGCCTCGAGGAGTGTCAAGCTATCTATCTCAAGGGCGTCGCATATGACTTCTGGATCATAGCGAGCAGCAACTAGCTCTATCTTTTCTTTCAGTGTAAGGCTCATACAACCCCCGTCCAACGCCCAGACTTCTTAAGAGGCATCGGTATCACCACGGGTTGATTCTCGATGATAGCCCCCAGCCCAATAAGAGGCCGCTTACTCGTCATACTACTGGCATAGTTAAAGGCAGAGCTGTGTGTGTCTACAAGACACCCTACAGACATAGACCAACGCAACCTCTCTGTATCAGCGAAGTATTCAATACCCATAACACCATGGTAGTGGCCTTGTATGCTATTGTGCGAGTGTATCTTGGCATTATTCAAAGTCGAAGGCGATATGGCGTGGGTCATAAGACACATGTCGTTCTTACCAGATACAGTAAAGTAATCCTTATCCACCCAATTCCAGTTGACATCGTAGATATCGTTGTAAGAACCAAGATGGTCTTGAGGAATCCCCGCAGTCTTGGCCTTACGGGGGGTGAGATTGTCGTGGTTACCAAGGCTTATGGTCAGATCTGGAAACAAGACTTCCAATTGCTTAATAAACTTCTTGGCTTGCCTGTGTTCGTGCTCGGAAGATAAGATACCATACTCAATCTCGTGGTAACTTGAGTTGTGGTTGTCTACTACGTCCCCAACGTGTTTGGCGTCTACGATACCATAAGCATCCTTTACAGCGCTAAGAAACGGTATAGTATCCCTATGGTGAAAGGGAGCGTGTGTGTCGCTTATGATTATTGTGTTATTCATTTATGCCACTTACCATCTGATGAAATTATAGTGTGTTTCGTATACTTTCTAAAAGTATGATAGTAAACCATAACACCCTCCCCAACCGGATCCCGTCTCTTTAAATTATCCAACAAGACGGGGATAGTGTCCGCCAATAACTCTCCTTGAAAAAGAATAGGCACAACATCACAACACCCTGGCCTGTTTGGATTGTCTGGGTTCCATCGAGACGTATTAAACAAGAAAAAATGCTTCCTATCTAAAACCAGCGGATTCTTCTGTATTCCTACACCCGCCCACTCACCATAGTGGTAACCATCGCCCAAAGTAAGTAATTCTGATTTATTAGACCCTACCCAACCAGCAAAACCATAGTTATCATCTTCAGGTGTGATGAATCTTTTTCTTGACTGGACGCCTACGATTTCATTATCTTGAATAATAACGCAACCGTTGGTTCCGTCTATCTTTTCCGTAATCGTAACGGTAAACGGGTTCTCTCTGGGAATTTTCCCCCACGCTTTGAATTCAACTTCGCTCATAACCAATCCTCATCTATCGTTTTGGGGCAACAGTACCTAAACCCGTTTCCCTCGGCCCACTCTGCGTGGGTTCTCTTGGTTCCACACTTCTTCCGCTTCTTCGCAAAAGGGAAGGGGCAATTCGGCTTCTCAAATATAAATATTATCTCGTAGTCTGGATTGCAGTGCCTAAAATGTATATACTTACTGGCCTCTGCCTGGTCGGAGAACCTTCCTTTAGCTTCAAATAGTATTTTTTTTTCTTCATTCACAAAGTCTGGAGTATACGTAGTCTTAACACTGTACGGTATTTTAATAGGCTCGAATGGTAATCCTTTTAAAACACCCGTCCCAAGATCATACTCCAACCAAGAGCGAAATGGCCGAGGAACCTTACCCCTAGTGCTTGATTTGGTATACGTTGTTCTCTTTCTTCTGTACGTCATATACAAACCTCAATCCCGCTATCACTACAATATTGATCATCCTATGTGGCTGCGCTAGCTCGGTGTCATAAAAATGTATGAACGCTCCGCGGTAGTCTAGTGCTACACATAAAATTGTCTCTTCATAATCGCCATTTCTAAAGGAAACGATAACAGATTTTAAAATCCTTGCCGGTTGTTTTAAAGTGTCGGAACCTTCCACAAGACACCCTCCTCTCGTTGAATGTATACAAGGTGGGCTGTCTCAACTAATTCCCAAGACTCTTGATTAGCATCTTTGTAAGCATCTACACAAGCGCAGTATCGTTCATAATTGTTACTACACCCCTCGAGCAGCTTCCTGGCTGTCTTTTCACCAACACCTTTAATGCCTTTAATGTTATCCGTAGAATCCCCTGTAAGTATTTGTTGGTAGAGAAACGCATCGGCATCATCCTCCAAAACATTGTACAACTCCTCTTTAGTCCAGTTGTAGTGTTGCCCTTTGATCTGATCCAAGTCTTTATCCAGACTGGCTATGATTGTCTTATCTGTTTGAAGGTAGCCTAAAGCATCATCGGCCTCGATACCATCAACAACCTCAGCATTAAACCGCTCGATAAGGTAGACCTTTGCCGCTTGGAAATGGGTAGGCTTCTCTTGTGTCCTATTTCCCTTGTAAGGGGCTATTGTAGCCAGTTCTTCTCTGTAATTACCACTACCCGTAAGAAACACCCTGGCTGTATCTGCCTTACACGCATCCATAATACTGTGTATCATATGCTTGATGGTGTGAAGGCAGTTCTCGATAGGCTCTGGCGTTACTGTCTTGATTAGATCATCAGGATCAAGTCCGTGTTCACGACCATAAGTAAGAGCATCTTTCTTGTAGTGAATAGGCTCGTGCTGCGGCCAATGGTAATTAACGACATCGCAAACAAAGGTTGCTTGGTAAAGTATAATGTCCCCGTCAATCAAGACGACGACACCATCTCCCTCTAACTCTTTCGCATCAGATTCTATTCGTTTTAAAGGCACGGTGTAATCCTAGTATGGTAGATCGTAGTCGTAGTCGTCTAGTAAATCGACATCGGAGGCACTAGTATCTTGTTGATTTTGGATTCGCTTATCATAAACAAACCTTGTCAAACCAAACAGAGCCTTGGTTACCACATTATCCTCATTATCAGCATCGCCAATGGCTAGCTCCATACTGGCTGGTGGAACACCGTCGCGGTACTTCTCAGGAATAGGAAGCAACAAGCCAACGTTGTCATACGTAAACCCCGCGTTGTCTCCTTTGCCTTGTGTATGAACTACACGTACAGAACAGCACTTGCCAAGTTGAGCGTCCCAGTCGGGAACTTGATTAACTTTTGCGTCGCTATCGAAGATACTATAAAACTTCAACTCGTGACCTTTCTTTGTTAGCTTGTGAAAGATTTTAAATGGCTTGCTCCATAGCAGACGTGGTACCTCCTTCTCATCAATAAGGATAGTCTCACCTACAATCTCTAAACCCAATGCGATTTCTTGTCGCGATGGCTTCTCCTCTCCGTTGTACTCTTGTAATTGCATACCAAGATCGGCTACCATAACCAAACGAGCTTCGTACTCTTTTTCTTCCAAATTGGGGATGGGATCAAAATCTTTCTTGTCGCTATCATCTTGTGGGGGTGATCGTCTTATTAATGCCATTTTTGTTCCTCCAGTCTGTTTCTTAATTGCCTACAAGTATATTATACCACGAGCGGGTATGTAGTTGCAAGCGTCTGTATCACACCTCGTCATCGTTATTATCATCGCCGTCTGCAACAATATTACAATTACAAAGTTTATCACTCAAATAAGCTTTCATAGCCTTTTCTAAAGCAACCTCAGACATATCCAGAACCCGCCTTACAAGTGTTTCTCTGGCTTTGCTTCTAGTTATGCTTAACGTACGGTATTCACTCATATTAACCCATCCACTCCATAAACCCCGATAAACTGATTCTAGGTCATTCATCTTAATTCTCCTGTAATAATTTTATTACTACAGTAGCCATGTCTTTACATGTTGCTGACCCTTCTACTGACTCTGCTGCGGCCTCTGCTGCTGCCCAGTCTATATCAGCCGCTCTGTGGTGTGTTGTTCTTTCTACATGGAGTGCTTTAAGTTCTGGGTCGTTGTTGTAGGTTTCTAAATTCATCTTAGTTTTCCTCTATGTAGTGGTTCTGCTCAAACATGTAGTTTGAAAAAGCCTGGGCAATCGACAATGCTGCATATGTTAGCCCCGACTTTCGAAATACCCACTCATAAGGTGTAGCTATTAATGTACTTCCGCCCATGATTTGCCTATTCTATACTCGCCAGTAATCGGCACATTAAGTTCAAACTGTCTTCCCGATTCTTCCATGGCTTTTACCATAATCTCCCCAACCTGCTCAGCATAGTTTGGGTACGTCTCATATTCAAACTCATCATGGTACGCTATAAGCCGCCAAGCAGGGATATTTCTATCTGATATTTCCTTGTTTATTATAATACCCGCAAAGTCGATTATCTTAGCACCTGTACTTTGACACTTGGCGTTAAATACTGAATGTTTGTGCCGAATAACTACCTTACCGCCATCTATTGTAGTAATGTACTTTTTAAAATTGCGTTCAAACTCTTGTTCAGTTTCCTCAATGGCAGATTTTAAGGCACTATTCTTATCCCAATAAGCTTCGTATAAAAGCCTACCTGTCTTTTGATCTACACCCAGAGTCTCAGCAAACTTGGGTATTTTACAACCATACTGTAGTGCGTAAACAGGACTTTTAGCTTCAGTACGTGTGCAACCCCAGAGTATAGCGTTCTCTTGGTGCTCGTCGTAGTTTGGATCGAGCAACTTATCAGCGTAAGCTCCACCGTCGAATTTATGCGTATAATGACCTTTTATACGCGCTTCAAGTCCACTTGCATCAGCTCCTACCATTACCATACCAGCAGTGGCTACAAACAAACCCCTCATTTCCTCTCCAAGTAAGCTGCCGACACGAGGAACATTGGCCACAACTTTGTGTTTCTGACGCTTAGTGTTCGTCAGTCCGCTTGAGGCCGCGCCTAAGCGGCCGTCAACAACAAGCCTAGGGTTAGACAGCCACCCCGACCCACGGCTCTCGTTGAGCAAGACAGAGCGTCTGTTGCGAAGGCTTAACCACTCAATAATAGGCTTAACCACCTCCACACTGCTACCAAGAACCGCCAGGTTTGGACATATGCGTCCCTGCTCGTGAAGTTTCGGAGAGGTTTTGATCACCTTTCCTGATAAATCTCGCAAAGGCTTGCCGTCTTTATCTTTTTTTAAATTATAAGTAGAAGCAACCCACCCAAGAGATACAAACCAATCTTTCAAGTGCCCCTGATGCTTCATCTGCATAGGTAAATTGTCCATTAGCGGCCCATTATGGGGTAACGTATAACTCTTGCCGTCCTTTACACCTACCCAACCATCACCCCTCGGCTCTACCAGATCAAACCATTTTACACAACGCCAAGATGGGTTTCCGTTCTTGACAAACTGTATCTTTGGCGGAGTAAACCGCGCCTCCTCTGCCTTATTCAGCGGACGAGGGGGGAGCTTAGGCTCTACCTCTTCCTCTATACCTCTCATACGATCATCGATAGATTTAATCAGCCGCCGAGCACCTTGTACGTCAAACTTAACACCATATAGCTCTTGCCGACACATAAGGTGATACGTCTCATTTGCAAGATAGACGGATGTGGGAAGTACGATCACAGGGTAATTTCCAATTTATCACAAAGAAACATAAACACCTTCTCGGTAGTCAACACATCATTCTCACACCTGTTTGTGTACTCTTCCAAGGAGAGTCCAATCCAGTCCTCAACCTCCGGTTTGTACGTACCCAGCTTCTTAGCCCAAGCTTTGAGACCATGCCCCTCCGGATGGTCTGGGTACCACTCCCTCGACAAGGCCAGTGTGTCGATGAACTGCACATTAACCACTGTACCGTCCATATACGTGACGGTATTCGGTGTGAAGTCCTTTAGTATACCGAGTTTTACCAACAAGGGCAAGTCATAACCGAAATGGTTGTGTGCTACCCACGTATCACCTTCTTTAAACGGGGCATCTACATCTGTGACAGTGACCATATCCCCGCCAAGCGACTTATAGGAAAAGCAATGGAGTTTAGTAGCTGTGTCGAGAAGGCCATTCGCTTCAATGTCGTAACAGTACGTTATCATATCATATAAACTCCTGACTAGGCTCCAAGTAATCGCCGGTTTCTCGGTTGTAATAGACATCAAATGATCCAACATTACCAAATGCCCTGTCTTCAAGCAAGACGAACGAGGATGTGTTACGCCGCACTTCGTCTTCACATGTCTTGTCTCTTTCAATTCCGATCATAAAGTAACACGCGCGCATCATGGCCCTGCTACCTGTGAATTGATTACTTCTCACCTTACCCCCGTTTTCGTGTGGTTTTCCTGTTTGAGGAGCCTTGAGGTGGCACAGGAAGATATAATGAAAGCCAAGGTCTTTGGCCATCTTGGATATTTCATCCGCTACACGCTCCAACTCTGTATTAGAAGAAGCAGAATCCATGCCCGTTGTAAGACGCGTAAGGGGGTCGATAATAACGGTCTTAACGCCTTCAACAACAACAGAGTGCCTGATAGCAACCTTCAAATCATCCCATGCAGTAGACCCGTAACTATCGTACAATATAACTCGATCTCCGACTGCTTTTACTCCGTCGATCAGCTCTTGTTGTGTGAAATCACCATCGGGTATGTGAAACTGCTTGTGTGCGATCTTGCCCGCAACCTTCCGGACAGTCATTGCTGGCTTCTCTTCTAGCTTGAACAGTGCAATCTTATCACCAAGCACCTGAGTATCGTAATGTGCTATTTGGTTTACAACTTCACTCTTTCCCATCTTAACACCGGCACCAAAGTAAGTACCCTCACCATCCCGTCGACCGTATGTCAACTTATTCAGACTTGGCCAAGGCCAGGGCCGACCTGCTCTAGGCATGGCTGTTGCTTCATCGAATACATCGGCAACCGTTACAAAACCAGCGGGTGTGAACGGCGCGGCCTTAAAGAAGGCATTAATAAACTCTCTGCCCTTTCCTTTTAAAAGCATGTCGTTGCCGTCTTTCTCCGAAATCGACATAAACTTAACCCCGGGATGCAAAGCAGCAATATCCTTTACCACCTTAGCCCCTGCGTCGTCATTATCAGGGCAGAATATAACCTCGCTAAACTTAGCAATAAAGTCCTTATTATCAGCAAACGCTTTAATGTTTGCACCATTTGGGAGGCTGACTACACTTGGTTTAAGTTTGGGGTAAGATCTCCACAACATTTGAAATGCTGCCAACATATCATCCTGGCCTTCCGTGATAAGCAGCTTCTTGTTTGAACCTGCTACACTTTGACCAATGAAATCCACACACCGGCCCTTTATACTCTCACCAACCGCACTAAACTCTTTTGGTAGTGTCCGCTTTTTGTAACACGTTATATTTCCATCAATCGTAAACGGATAGTAATAAGCGACTGGTTTCCCCGACCTCTCATCAAACTCTGTATGAACGCCATAGTGTTGGCAAACATCCTGATCAATACCCCTATCCTTTAATGCCTTTATTGGTAGGTCTTTTACGTCGTTGAACTGCGTCATAGTGTCCACATCGCCATTGTAGCTTGCCCCTGTTGCGCCTTCAGTGTACTTGCAGCGAGAGCAGTAACCGCCCCCGTCCTCGAACCTCATAAGGTGATTCCCTGTGGCGTCACGTCCTTGTGACGTACACCGAGGACACGCTTCGTCTGATATTATCTGGCCCATAACTAGGACTGGCGGCTTATGTTCTTGTTGAACAGTTATCGATAAAGTCGCTAAGAACCTGTAAGCAATCCTTAGCACACTTTGCGTCGGTAAACTTAGGCGTCGATTTAAGGGGCCAAAGTTGCTTTAGGCAAGATAATGCTACCCATCGACTAGTCCCGACGGGCTGTGAGTCGCATGGAATAATGGAAGTTATTTTTAGAAAGGGCCAACCGTCGTCGTCGTCACCATCAACCACAACAACCAGAGTTCCCCTTTCAAAGGGTGTTGATCCGGTTACCTCATAGACGTGGCCTTTCTTGCTTACAGGGGTTTCTTCGTCGTCTGTGTATATTTCGAGTCTTGACAAGGCAACGGCGTATGTGGCGTAAGGGTCTATTCCGGTAAAGTAGGGGGCGGCTGTACCATCATCCGTTGCCAGTTTTACCACATCGCCTTCTTCAAAGTGTTCGTGAGCATCATCGATCAAAACAAACTTTTGATCTTTAGTGTATCCTAGTTCTTCAAATGGTGTTTTAGCTTTGCTCATAGTATCTGCCTTCTGTTATATGAAAAATAATAGAGTTACACTGTTAAATGAGTAATACTACTAATAACTTAATTAAATAAATACTTAATATATACTAAATATTGTATCACGTTTCAGCTCATAAAGCAAATCTAGCCGATGAAAGGTAGTCATCCAGTCTACTCCTTATACACACAGGTTGAAGCTATAGACATATCACCTATAACATCATCATAACCGGCCAAGGAAGAATTACTAGCCTTTACACACTTAAAACAAATATCGTTGTGTTTTTTTGTTTCGGTATCAAACATCTGCTCCCACACTTCAAGCACAACATCACACGCCTTACATCTTGACATCATAGTTCTCCAATTTATAATTTAATTTTCCATTCGGCTCGATAATACGGAATGTTATGTGTCAAAATCATTGAGAACTTTCTGAGCGATTATGTTCCCGTCACTATTCCCTTGAATATCTCCATTACCTAGCCTCGATAACCTCTCAAGCGTGCGCTTATAAGCGTCTCTCTCTCTGCTTATAAGTAAAATTAAATCCGAAACAACTTCTTCAATATCATATTCTTTTTCATCTATTGTAATTTTCATTCCTTTACTCCTGCCTGCCATATAACAAATAAATTTTTGCCGTTATGTTTCTATCTGGTGCCATTCAACACCACCACAGTGTAGGCATATTCGTTTTTGCGTTATTGGTGCATCTTCTGGCGCTTCACCACCCGTCCCTCCAGACGCCCAACTTTTAAACGGTGGGCCAGTATCCACCCAGCTGTGTACGCAACCGAATGAAGGCATAGGCTCGTAATTCGTCATGTTTATTCCTCTTTCGATAATACTGAATGTTCTAAACCAGCCAAGCTACACGCTTCTAAATGACCCTTCTCCGCATCTTCCCATGTAGTATAACGCCACTGGTCTCCGTCGTGTTCGCCGCCAAAGATCATAGTTTCAAATAACAACGGAACATCACCACCGAATGAGTGATCCACGCCCAGAAATACAGTGCTGACTCGTATGTCATTTTTCTCGGTTTTAGCCACGCGGCGGTCTACTTTTTCAAACCACGCGCTCCATTTAAGCATGTCATCACATTCAACTATGTTCTTTCCATCCAAAATATAATTAATCATCTTTCAGTTCCCTCCTTCGTCTTCGTCTTCCATCGTGCAGGTGAAGCATACCCACGCGCCCTCTTTTCCGTAAGGTCTAAGCTCTTTTTCTTTACCACAAGCAGAACAGGCCATAGGCTCAGTCTGCGCTATTATCAGCGCGCCATTATCTTCTCCTAGACCGTTATATTTTATTGTTTCAATGCCCATTGCTATACCTCTATTTCAGAAATAAACTCTTTGAAAGGTTTATAATAAAGCGCTCTATCCATCTCCTTCGTCCACCCAACAACAATTCCACTCAATGCCAAACAAAACGGAAATGAATCTTCTTTATACATCCAGTTATTAACATGTTTGCCAACTCTCTCGCACCATTTCAATACATAGAACAACTCTGAGTCATTATTTGTGACTATTACGGTTGATCCGTGCTCTAAGAGCATGTAAGTAGTCTCCCTCATTGCTATACCCCGTTTAGCTCATCCAATCTCTCTGCAATAGCTCGTGGCTGTTGTGGATTAAAATATTCTGCAAATGGTCTGTTTACTTTAATTTCCATTGTGTTCTCCTAAAATCAGTTTATAACAGGACAATCGAGCTGAGTCACTGTTCGCATTGCTGTTGAAGTTTTATAGTATCTTCGATA
>JAESUL010000161.1 GCA_016763115.1 Phycisphaerales bacterium
GGGCACCAGATCCACCAGAACCCCGCGATCGTAAGGTCAAGAGCCCAGACGCTCGATGAACCCACCATCACAACGCCCATCAGGACGAGAATAAACATGGGCCAGAAAGCGCACACTCTATTTATTACACGCCAAACTCTGGTAGCGCGGCTTACCTTATCAGACACGGAATCGGCTTTGTGCTCAATCATGGTGATGGGAGCAGGGTGAGTTTATGGGCGAGTCCTCGGACCCGTTGAGGGAGTACGCTGATGACATCAACAAGCACATGGGCAAGCAGAACCCTGCACGCAACAGCAAACAGAAAGACGAACACCGTGCCACTACTCATCAGTACAGCGAAGATTTGCACCCGCGAAGTCGTGTCGGTGGCAACCATCGACTTCGCCCAGAACACCGCGAGAAAGCACGCGAGCCCAACCGCCCAAGAAGGCGCAAATCCACGGACGCAACCCCACCAGTCAACACCAAGCTTCTTGCAACCCACCGCGCCCGCGACCATAATCGAGAGCGCATACGCCCCACCAACAAGGGCGGCAAACTGCCAGGGCTCGGAAAAGTACATCCCGGCAACGAATGCAACAACAGCAATAACTGTGCCCTGAAGAATCATCAGTTGGGCGTTGAGCTTGTAGTTGCTCTGCGAGAGCACCGCGGGTTCAAGAATACTCTGGAGCATCCGGAACGGGATAAACACACACATCCATTGGATCGCCGGGATCGCCGCCACCCATTTGTCGCCCCAGAATAACCATTCAATCTCACTCGCGGTCGAAGCGACGCCGAACGCAGCAAAGCTGCTGATAAACGCGAGCATCTGAACTGTCCGCACCACCGCAGCGCCCTGGCGTGAACGCGAAGAGTTCATGCTGCTCAGCGCGGGCAAAAGCACATCTTGCAGATTCACCGCGATGATGTTGTTGATCTGGAGCACCAACTGCGATGCGAAGTAGTACACCCCCAGCACCGCGCCGGGAACAAAGTAGCCCACAATCGCATACGGCCCCATATTGACAACCGCCAACGCGACCGCCGCCACAAGCATCCAATAACTCATGCCAAAGAGCTTGGGCCACAACCGGAACCGGGGTGAGCGGAAGAGGCGCAGAGGGCCGCACAACCAGAAACCAACAACCCACTCAACCAACGAGATCACCAAGAAGGGCCAGGCAAAGCTCATCGCCCCAAAGCCGTAGAGCGCAAAGCACACCAACGAAAGATTGCGGGCGATCTCGGTGATCGTTCGGAACCGCGCCAGTTCGCGGTATCGCAACTCGGCGGCGAGCTTCGAGCGGTAGATCATGCCCGGGGTGGAGGTTGCGATTCCAAGAGAGATCACCATCAACAACTTCGCCAGTGCCGGCTCGTCATAGATCCGCGCAGCAACCGGGCCGGCCAGAATTAGCAAGCCGGCGGTAAAGAGATTGAAGCACAACGCCATCCAGAACACGGGGCATACCAGTTTGTCAAACCGTCGGACCCCCTTCTGGACGAGCACCTTTCGGGCCCCGCCATCGCGGATCACCGAGACAAAGACCGTCACCCCCGCTGCCAGGGCATAGATCCCAAAGTCCTCTTGAATGAGTATGTTGCCCAGGACAATTTGCGAGACAAAGCTGGCGACCTTGGTCGCCAATGCCGCGATGAGCATCCAGATCATCCCCGTCCCGACTACGCTGCCCAGAGATTTAGATGACTGATCGGACGACAAAGAGGTGCTCCAAAAAAGCAGTTTCAGCCCCACTGTATGTCGCGGGCACGCCGCCGGTTCGTGCAAAGAGTTGCAAACCCTCTTATCGGCGGTTCGCCCGGAAATCTCCGCCTGAAAACCGCCCACGCATATGAAAAAGCAGGCACCCCGGAGGATGCCTGCTGATGAGATTCAAACCATTCTTGGTTTACTTGTCCCGCCCGAGCATAAAGAACGGGTTGGACGCCGCCCCAATTGCGTTGGCGTTGTAGATGTAGTCGGCATCCAGCGCCTTCTCGACTCGAATAGACACCTCCTGGAGATGGGCTTTGGTATAGACATCAAGCTTGGGCGAACCCTTGAGCACCTTGTCTGCATGGTCCTTGATCTCGCGGAGATGCATGGCCGCCAGTGTCCGCACCGGCTTCTGGGCCGCGCTGAAGCCATCGGTCGCCATCGACATCTCGATCATCCGACCGAGGTGCTCAAGCTGCAGGTTGCGACGCATCGAACTAATCATCGGCTTGCGTGCGGTGTACTTCTTACTTGATGGCTCGTTGATCTCTGACCAGACACCCTCGGTGACGGCTTCGAGCAACTCGGCGAGGGTGAAGGCATCCTCGTCCTCCTCAACAAACATCTCGTAGTCGTACACACGCTGGAGCGTTGATGGGTTGAGCAGCATCGTCAACGACGAGGCCTGCATCCCCATGATCCGGTCATGGATCGGCATCGCCGGATCAGCAAACACCGCGGTGCCCTGGTCCCACCACTTGTCCGTAGTGATATGGGTCAGCAGCTCAGGGGTGATCCCGTAGGCTGCATCCTGGAACGAGTTGTCGATCACGAACTGCATCGCGTCGCGTTGCATCTGTGCAGCGACGGGTTCAATCGGGGCGCGTCCCTCAGGATCACCCTTCTTGTCACGGTAGACATACGCCGACCCGACCCAGTTGCCCATCATCGAAACAACAGACATCTGCTGGCTCAGCGAGATCAAATACCCTCGACGGGCACGCGACCAGCTGTCGCCTTCTTCAACAAAGCTCTCGAGCAGGTTCTCGCGGATGTGCGATGCGAACGCCATCTGGTTCTTGGCAAAGGTCAACGGGTCCGAACCCATGTCGTACCGACGCACGGTTGGGTCTGGGCCGAAGGCATCCTCGTCGGTGCCGTACTGGAAATCAGGGTTGGCAGACTGCGAGAGCAGCTCTTTGAGATCGCCCGAACCGTATCCATACTCGATCGCCCAGAAGTCATACGGGCCGATGCCGTCGGCGGAGTACTTGCCTTGCGACTCGCCGAACTCTGGCATCCGGATATTGATCCCGGTGTAGTCCATCACGGTTGTTGACCATGACTTATCAGCGAGTTCATCCGAGTTGATTTCGTCAAAGCTGTATCGGCTTGAGCCCTTGAAGTTGTGGCGCAGCCCGAGGGTGTGCCCGATTTCATGAGAGACGAGTTCGGTGAGCATCGGGCCGACGAACCATTCGGGCACGCCGTCGATCATCTCGACCTTCTCTTTTTTCTCCTCAGCGACTTCGGTGGACTCCTCGTCCTCGTCTTCCTTGGCCTCGTCGTCCTCTTCTGCCATGCTGTCGAGTTGTGCGAGGACATCGGCGGGGATCATCGCCCGCAGTTCTGGGTTCTCTTCGAGCTGCTTCTTGATCATCTCGATCATTTCAGGATCCATATCTGGTTCCATCGCAGCGTTGCTGATCGCCATGGTGTCGTCGAGCATGTCGATCATGCTCAGGTGCATCCGCATGGACGCAAGGTTGAGCGCCATGCCGCTGGCTGCTTCACACATGCCAGAAACCTGGCTGGTGCGGTCGGCCAGGCCGTCAAACTGATCGTCACCGATCAACACGGTCCGCTGGTTGATGCCTAGAAGGTTCGATGATGTGCGGGAAAGCGTGCTGCGCTGGACAAGAATCTCTTCGCGTCGAGCGGGTGAAGCAAGCCGAAGCCGTGGGTCCCATTGTGGGTTGGCTTCGAGCCATCCGAGGGTCTGCGGGCTCATCCCCTGGGTTGCCAAATCGCCGAGCAGGTCTTCCCAACGGTAGGTGAACACACGCATCCACCCGTCGGTGAGCACGACATCAGCGTCGAGGATCTCGCCCGTCATCGAGTTGACACGAGACGGACCGATCGCGGTCGCGACATCGTTGGAGATCCAGCGGATGAAGTTGTAGCGAACATCCTCGGGGTCTTTTTCCATATTGGCACCGGTCGCTTTGTCCTGGTACCGGACCTCGATGGCGCCGTCGATCCCGATTTCACGGAATGCCTTGTTCCATTCTAGGATGCCCTCGCGGACATATCGACGGTACCGGATCGGCACAGTGTGCTCGATGTAGTACACGATGGGCTCCTTGGGCGGGCTCATCGAGAGCTTGGGGTCCGCCTTCTGGATGTTCCAGCGATTGATCAACCGTTGGCTTGTGTCGTTCCAATCAAACTTGCCCAGATCAGTAAAGGTCGTGACGAAGTACCCAACGCGCTGGTCCGCCTCGCGGGGCTTGAAGCCCTTCGATCCGGTGATGTGCGAGATCGAGTAATGGAACCGTTTGATGATTCCGCCTCGGACGGGTCCCTCGAACGCGATCTCGATGTTCTTTGGGAACGCCTTGGCCGAATGGATGGTGGTCAACGACCTGTTGAGCCCGGTTGCCGAACGACCAAAGAAACTGCTCGCCTTGCCGACAAGCAGGCTGTCCATATCGATCATCGGCTGCCCGTTTGGCCCGGTCGCTGCGATCGGAACATCAAGAATCACACGATCAGTCCAGACGGTTTCAACAGAGTCCTTGGATTCCTGGTCACCCGTTGACCGCACCGCGATCTGAGGCTGAATCAGCGCGAGCCGATCGCCAATCCTTCTCCACTGGGTGTACATGTCGCCCGACTGAAGCCCGGCGAAAATCTCGCCGCCCGCGACGGTCATCGCGAAGAAATGCTTCTGGCTGGCGTACCCGCGTGGGAGTTCGGCGTAGAGATCATTGGTCTTGGTGTTGACATACAGATCATAAAATGAGTTGCCATCCGCAGTCGAGACGACCCGCTCGAATCCATCAGAGATGTCTTTCCATTTTTTGATCTTCGAGGCGTTTGCCTTGCTGCTGCCGCCACCTCGTGCCGCAGCCATCGCTTGCAGTGCCGCGAGGTCGATCTCGATGGTTGGATTTGCATCGTTTACATTGTTCGGTTCTTGCGCGATCGCCGAGCCGCCGGCAAGGGCGCTGAGCCCGATCAGTGCACCGGCAATCCCGGTGATCTTCCGGATCGAGGTGCGTTTTCTTGGTGTACTCTTCATCAAATAACTCCATTGTGATACGCGGTTGCCCGCAGTTCATTACTCTTTCGGCTGGTTCAACGCCAGGATGCAGTCTTCCATAAGCCCCAGAACCATCTCTTCGAGGTCCGCCTGTATCGGCGCTCATGGCAACCCACCCAAATATCCAGCCCAGTTGGAGCGCAAAGAATGCGCTCGTAGCTCACAAGACACAATTACCATGAACTCGCCAAAAAGATTCAGGAATTCCCGCCAATCCATAACACAATTGCTGTGGAGAGCACAAAAAGAAGTCCTGAAATCCGTACAACATTGTCCTTCAAGGCCAACTCGGTCGGATCGTCGTACGCCCCACGCATCAATAAAGTGATGGTTCGCAAGAGCGCAAGGGTCGCAGGGAGGACACTGATCCAGAGCAGGTTCATTCCAAACCCATGCCCTAGACCGTCTGGTCTGTTAATGAAGTAACGGGTGAGGTCGTCCTCGCGGCTTTGGATATAACCTGTGTATGTTAAAAGAGTTGCAACGCCGGTGACCACCACGAGCATCCGCAAAAGTTGGTCAGTATACGAGAGTTGGACATCTCTTGCCGCGATGGCGGATTCATCTGAGCCCATTAATCGGCGCTCGCCGAGGCGTTTGCCAAAGGCGAGGAACATGCTCAGAAACAGGGTCGCATTGAGCAACCAGGTCGATGGAGCCACATTGACCGCAGCACAACCGCCCAAAACCCTCAGCACAAACCCAGTTGAGAGCGAAAGAACATCGATTATGACGATATGCTTGAGCCTTGCAGAGTAGGCCGAGACATTGAAGATGTAGGCAACGACAAAGCCAGCAACCCACCACTTGGTGACACCGGGAACCAGCAGCGCACACCCAAACCCCGCCAGGAGCAGGCAAACACCGAAAACCTTTGCTATACCGATCGGTATGGTCCCGGATGCGAGCGGTCTGAACCGCTTGCGAGGGTGTGCCCGATCCCGCTCGATATCCGCCAAATCGTTGAATACATAGCATCCGCTGGCAGAAAGACAGAAAGCGAAGAAGGCAAGGGCGACCTGAAGAGCCAGTTCAGGTCGATTCGCCGCATTGAGTGTTCCATCGGAGAGCGCAAAGATCGGCCCAATAAGGACAAAGATGCCTTTGGTCCATTGTTTGGGCCGAGCAAGTTTGACGAGCCCACGCAAAAGTTTTCCAGTCGAGGCTGGGGGCGATGCGGGTTGTTGTTTGATGGTGTTCATGGGTCTATAGATATCGACAGATTGATGGTATATCTCAAGTTTACAATACTGTAAGCGTGATTCATGGGTTCTTTGTTGAGGGAGATTTGTCGCTCAAAGGCGATGCTGCACCGTATTTGTATTATGCCGACCTCTATCGAACC
>JAESUL010000162.1 GCA_016763115.1 Phycisphaerales bacterium
ACGAGTTCAAGGGCTGCGCTCGCGTCGTTGAGATTATTGAAGCTCAGAGGCTTGCCGTGCAGTTGGGTAGCGTCGATCAGCGTGCCCTTTGGCGCGTTGGTCGCCCGGTACACTCCAGCGGGCTGGTGGGGGTTCTCGCCGTACCGCAAACCGCTTGTTTTTGTGTACGAAAGACTGATCTGCTCGGGCATCGGATCATCGTTGCGGGTCATCCAGGTGCTGATGGCCGCGTCGTATTGTGCGCACCGGGTGAACGCCGCAGCAGCCAGGCTTCGGCGGAGTAAAAAGCTGGTCGAACCATCGTTGGTATCGAGTTCGTTGAGGATCTGTGCGTACTGCGACGGGTCGGTCGCGATGGCAACGAAGCGGTGGTTCTTGGCCGCCGATCGGACCATTGATGGGCCTCCGATGTCGATCTGCTCGATGCACTCGTCATCGGAGACGCCATCGCAGGCGATGGTGGACTCGAACGGATAGAGATTCACGATCACGAGATCAATCGGCGCGATGCCGTGCTCTTTCATCGCATCGGTGTGGTGGGCGAGGTCACGCCGAGCGAGCAGCCCGCCGTGGACTTTGGGGTGCAGCGTTTTGACCCGTCCGTCCATGATCTCGGGGAACCCGGTGACTTCGTCGATGCCGGTGACCTCGATGCCCGCATCGCAGAGTGCTTTGGCGGTGCCGCCGGTGGAGATGATCTCGACGCCGAGTTTGCGCAGCGCGTGGGCGAGTTCGACGATCCCGGCTTTGTCGGAGACGGAGATCAACGCGCGGGTGACGGGTACGAGGTTCGTGGTTTCAACGCTCATCGTGTCGGTGCCCTGCGCGGTTTGTGTGCTCATGATGTCGTTTTATAAGAACGGCGTTGCTTTGTTATCTGGGTGAGAACTTGGCGATGCGTCCGTCGTTGGCGATGATGTAGAGGTTGCCGTCCTCGAACATGTCGGTGCGAACGCCGGAGACATTGTCCATCTTGATCCGAGCAAGGATATCGCCCCGCTCGGCGTCAACGCTGACGAGCTCGCGCCCGGTCCAGACGATCAACTCGTCTTCATCAAGCAGCCCAACAACCCAGCCTCGGACGGCTTTGTTGTTCCACAGGGGCTTGCCGGTAAGGACATCGAGCGCAGCCAGCCCGAGGTCGTCGGTGGTGACATACAGCGATTCTCCGTGCAGAACAGGCTGGATGGTGATCGGTGCGCTTGATCGTTCACGCCAGTACCGCTTTCCGTCCTCGACATCGAAGGAGTAGATGGACTGATCGGTGCTCCCGACATAGATCGAGAACCCGTCGTTGAGAATATTGGTGGTGGTCCCGCCGGCGATCCGCATGGTGACGCCGGACTCGGCACTCTTGACACGGATGGTGCGCAGGTCGCCGCCGTCGGAGATCGCCGCGACAAACTCGTCGTCGAGGACGGTTGGTGGCGTGTGGATCGGGCCATCAAACTGGTACGACCAGAGCTTGAAATCCTGGTCCATCTGGAACCCAAAGAGTTCGCCAGCCGTGGTGCCAAAGATCGCGATGTTGTCGACGATCACCGGGCGGGTGCTGACGATGCTGGTCAGCGAGTCGCGGTCGAGGGTGTTGCCGTTCTTGAGATTCAGTTCGTAGAGATCGGTCTCCGAAGCGACATAGAGGGTTTCGCCGAACCGGACGGACTCAAAGAACGCGGTGGTCGGGCGGTCGACCTGCTTGGACCAGCGGACCTTGCCCGTGTTGGCGTCGAGCACCGAGAGCGTCGCGCCCGAGCCTTGCATGATGATGACATCGTGGTAGGCGGTGGTGTGGATGATCTCGGCGTTGTGCTGCAAGGGCGGGAACCCGGACCAGTCCCATCGGTACCCAAAATCCTTGAATGCATCGTGGTCAATTGCCCACTTTGGTCGTGCAGTCACCATTGGTGCTTCGGTTGTATCTTCTGATGTGGCTTCGGATGCGGGTTGGCTTGCTTGCGAATCATTGGAAGCCGCGGTTTGCGTCGAAGAGCACCCGCCGGCAGAGAGCACAAGGGCACCGAGGAGGGAGCAGGCACCGAAAACAGTGCTCGAACGAAGAAATGAGTGGTAATCCATCGGCGTGATCTCCCGCGATGGTGTGCCATCGCCCTATGCACGCCCGTGCGTGCAGATTCAATAGTTGCAGCCCAACAATAGGCCTCCCAGAGCCCGACATGGACCCAAACTCGGCACAACGGGGACCCAATCCTGGCACCGAACATCCGTCCATTCGCTTGACCGGTTCCCATTGGCGGGCAATCGTTTGGGTATGTACACCGGGATCATCGAACACATCGGCACCGTCGCACAGGTTCAGAGCACCTCGACCGGGCTTCGGCTCGTCATCGACCGCCAAGGATGGGCCTTCGCACCCAAGCCGGGCGATTCGGTCGCCATCAACGGGTGCTGTCTGACCTTGGCCGACCCGCTCGACGCCCACAACGGCAAGATGCCCTTCGACGCCATCCCCGAAACCCTCGAAAAAACCACGATGGGGAGGCTGAAACCGGGTGATCGCGTCAACCTCGAAGCCCCGCTGTGCATGGGCGATCGGCTCGACGGGCACACGGTTCAGGGGCATGTCGATGCCCGGGGCGTAGTGGTCGGGGTCTTTACCGACGACGGGTACCGCATCCGGGTGCAACTCGACAATGAACTGATGCGGTTCATGATCCCCAAGGGCTCGGTGACGCTCGAAGGCGTGTCATTGACACTGGCAGCGATCGACCCCAAAGCCTGCTGGTTCGAGGTCGCCCTGATCCCCGAAACCCTTGAACGCACCACACTCGCTGATCGCAAGCCCGGCGACGCGGTGAACATCGAAGCGGACATGATGGTCAAAACAATCGTCCACACGATGGAACACATGCAGCAAGTAAAATCCTGATACACTCTGCGTATGCGAGTCCTCGGCATCGATCCCGGTCTGCGAATCACCGGCTATGCCTGCGTCGAGGGCGATCCGATCCGTCCATCCATCGTCGAGGCCGGCGTGTTCCGGCTCGTCAAGGGCACCGAGACCCCGGACCTTGCCGATCGTTTGGTTGAACTCGATGCCGACCTGCGGGACCTGATCGAGCGGGTCAAGCCTGATGCGATCGCGATCGAGACGATGTTCACGAATCCCAAGCACCCCGGCACCGTGGTCATGATGGCCCACGGGCGGGGGGTGGTGCTGCTGGCATCCAAGCATTCGGGGGTGCCGATTCTGGAACTCAAGCCCGCCGAGGTGAAGAACGCAGCCACCGGATCGGGCAGGGCTGACAAAGCCCAGATGCAGCGGGCGATGCAGGATTTGTTTGGGCTTGAATCATTGCCCACGCCTTCGGACCTGGCCGATGCACTCGCGATTGCGACGCTGGGGATGCGGAGGGCGGGGATTGCTGGAGTAGTTCTGGATTGATCTGGTGGTCTGGGTTTCTTGGTGGGATGGGCTTCCAGCCCGTCATCTTTGGCATTTTCATTGGAATGAAACCAGAATAAAGAGACGGGCTGGAAGCCCATCCCACCAGAGAAGAGTCCCACCAGAGAATACCGGTGGCATAAACTTCTCCTATGAGCACCGCCAGCGAACCCAACGAACCGATCATCGCCCAGATCCTGATTGTCGAGGATGAAGAAGAGCACGCCGATGTGATGGGCGAAGCCCTGCGTCGGCTCGGGCATGTCATCACCGTCGTCAACGATATCGACGGGGCCCACGACTACGGGAGTTTTTAGGCTTGGGAAGAATCGGAGGAGGACGTCTTCCCA
>JAESUL010000163.1 GCA_016763115.1 Phycisphaerales bacterium
CGAGCCGATGGCAGGTCATCGGCCCGGTGGCGTCGGGGAACATGGAAAAAACACGCGAGCGGACACAGTCGTGCTTCTCGGGCGAGATGCCTGGGACCGAGAGCAGCCCGGCGGGCTTGTCCACCACGACGATGTGGTCATCCCAGTAGATCGCCGGCGGATCACCCAGCGGGGGGTTGTAGGCAAAGAAGGGGATTGGGCCCGTTTTTACGCGAGAAATCCGGCGTTGAGACCTAGTATCAGCCATGACTAGAAGTGTATCCCCGGTGAGGAGCCCCCGAATGAAATCAACGATATTGACCGCGATTGTGTGCACGACTTCCCTCTGCAGCGGTGCCTTGGCATCGAACCCCAACCCCGATTGGGACGCGGACTGGGAAAAGAATGAAGAACGGTTCTTGAGCGACTATGTGCAACTCACCTCCGAGTTGGATTTCCTCAAAGCGGGCGAGAGCTACTTTTCACTCGATGGCACCCATGTGATCTTCCAAGGAATCCCTGTTCCAAAGGAGGGCGAAGAGCCAAACCCCTACTACTCGATGTATATCGCGCAGTTCGAGTTCGATGCGGACAAAATCATCACCGGGCTAACACTCGTTTCGGCAATCTCCGAGCCAGGATCATCGAACACCTGCGGATGGTTCCACCCCACCAAGCACAACACCATCCTGTTCAGTTCCACCCGTATCCCCCCAGCAACCGAGGATGTCACGGGATACCAACGAGGCGGATCGAGCTACTCGTGGAAGTTCCCAACTGAAATGGAAATCCTGGCGGGAACCTTCGAGTTGACGATGAAGGACACCGATGAGGGCCCAGAGGGCATCAGCATCGAGGATTTTACTTACGCTATGGCGAGTGCTGATCCTATCTGGAAACGCGACGGGTACGACGCCGAGGGATCATGGTCGCCCGACGGGCGGTACATCCTGTATACCAAACTTGAGCCAGGCGGAGCCAACGGCGATATCTGGCTGTACGATTCCAAGAGCGGCGAGCACACGGCGTTGATTACCGCTGACGGATACGACGGTGGCCCGTTCTTCTCGCCGGACATGAAAGCGATCTGCTACCGCTCGGACCGACGCAATGACCAGTTGCTCCAGATCTACACCGCGTACCTCAAGTACGATGACGAGGGCAATATCATCGGGATCAAGCAAGAGGTTGCCATCACCGACAACGAGCATGTCAACTGGGCCCCGTTCTACACCGTCGATGGACGGTACCTGCTGTACTCGACGAGCGAGCAAGGGCACGGCAACTACGAGGTGTATGCGGTAGACGCGTCGGGTGATTACTCGCCCGAAGAGACCCCGAGGCTTCGCGTCACCCAGGCCCGCGGGTTTGACGGGCTCCCGGCGTTCAGCCGCGACGGTAAATGGATGATCTGGACCGCCCAGCGCGGTGCCTATGTCGAAGGACAAGATCGTCCGAGCAGCCAACTCTGGGCAGCCAAGCTTGATCTGCGTGCGTTGCACTGGGCGTATGTAGCCGCCCGCGAAGAGTTGCTTGGCGAAAACATGGATACCGAGCCGATCAAGCGGTCTGATCCCCATGCGGGGCACGATCATCCGTGAATGTCACGGCTGGAGATGATTCCGCCATGACCGAGCCGGACGACTTTGGTTTCAACACCGTGCGCACCATGACGCATGTTGTTGATCCTGTGCCTAGTCTCGATCATTCGGGGTTCTGGAAACGCTGGTACACCCGGCTGCTCGATGTCTCGCCGACCTTGCGACCGCGGATCGTTGATGATCCATCGGACCCGAGCGCAACGCATGAGTTCGAGTCACTCGCCGGTGTCAAAGTCGGGTGCGCCCTTGTGGTGCCTAAGAACGCAAAGCCTATCGAACGCGCGTTGGTGACCACGCACGGGTACACCAATCCTGATTCGCTCGGCGACAGCGTTCGGCACTGGCAGACCATCGCCGACCAGGGCGTCGCGGTGCTCATTGTTCGGCTCCGTGGATACCGTGGCTCGCAGATCGGGATCGGCGACATGACCACGCCCGATGCGATCGGCGCGGGTTGGATCGCTCGCGGATTCGGCGGACACAAGCCCGAAGAATGGATCTTGCCCGATGCGGTTGGTGATGTGTGCAACGCGGTGCGGGTGATGCGCGATATTCTGCTGCGTCGTGGTGAGATCGATTTGGATCTTACAGAGGGTCCGGCGCAGCCGGGCGTGTGGCTCCACGGGCGATCACTCGGCGGCGGGATCGGCACCATCGCGGCGGCCCAACTCATCGGGCGGCTCGCCAACGACACCGTGGTCGATCGGCTCGCCATCGCATTGCCCTCGCTTGGCGCTTGGGCGTGGCGACTGCACCAACGCGCCACCGGGACGACCATCGACATCAACAAGGTCATCGCCCACCATTCTGATCGCGCCGACGAACTCTTTGATCGCGTCCGGCTGTGTGACTCGGCAATCCACGCGGCGCATGTACGCATCCCCACGCTGGCAATGCTCGCGTGCAGAGATGAAGTCGCCCCCGCGCCCTCGGCGGCGGCGGTATACAACGCGATCGACGCCGGGCCCGGGCAGAAATGGCGCTTCGTTGTTCCCTACGGACATTTCGAGGGCGGCATCAACAACGCACGCAGGCACGCGCTCTTTGATCGAGCGATGACCGATTTCTTTGACCCCGCTTGCACAGCCCCCGATGCGATGGAACGCTGGGAAGACACCATGAGTGCGATCGACCAAGAACCACCAGGAGAAACCCCATGACGACGCCCATGCTTGATTCGATCCGTACGCTGATGACCGGGCTGATTGACTACGCGGGCTTGTTCCCGCCCAGTAAACTCGACATGTCGGTTGCCACCGAAAACTACGCCAGGTACCTCCGCAGCGAGCACAGCGATTTTCTCGCCCGGTTTATCTGCCCGGTGCCTCGGCTCACCGAGTTTACCGAGAAGGCGTCGGTGGTGCTACCGGGAACATTTGCAACGAGCGGGTACCGCGAGCAGGCCGACGATATTGACCCGTGGCAACTCAGCGCGATCATTATTGGTGATCTCCAAGAGAACCTCGACATGATCTACGCCTTCAACGAGCACCACGACGATGAAAAGAACGGGCTGGCGATGGTCGATGCGATCGAGATGAAAATTTCATCGGTCGATGAGATCGACGAGGCTTTGGCCCTTATTCCCGAGGCGATTGATGTCGCATTCGAGATCCCACAAGATGTCATCATGGGCGGCGACCCACGCGGGTACATCGCGGCATTGGCGGGCGGCGATTCGATCGCCAAGATCCGGTGCGGCGGGGTCGAGGCATCGATGATCCCCGATTCTGTTGACATCGCCCGGTTTATCCTCGCCTGCCAAGCGGCGGCGGTCGGGTTCAAGTGCACCGCAGGGCTGCATCATCCGACCCGCGCAGAGCACGCATTGACCTATGAAGATGATGCACCACGCGGGGTGATGCACGGGTTTATCAATGTGTTTGTCGCTTCGGCGTATGCCCGCAGCGCGAAGAACGCCGACGAAGCGACGACGGTGGCGATCCTCGAAGAGATGGACGCCAAGGCGTTTGTGTTTTCCGATGAGGGCGTGCGGTGGAAGGATGTTTCGGTGTCCACGGCCCACCTCGCGGTGGCGCGAGAATCGTTTGCGACGAGTTATGGGAGTTGCTCGTTTGATGAGCCGATTGCGGATTTGCGTGGGTTGGGGATTTTGTGAGAGAGTAAGAGCCCTCACCCCGGCCCTCTCCCGCAAGCGGGAGAGGGAGGAAGAGTAAGAGCACGCCCACCGGCTTCTTCCGTTCTCATCGCACCTCTACGGGCTCC
>JAESUL010000164.1 GCA_016763115.1 Phycisphaerales bacterium
GCCGTCGGCACATTAACCGTTTCGAGTTGCTGGGTGGTCTCGCTCTCCATCGAGCCATACCCCTCGGCGGCACCCCCATCACCTTGAACCTGATCGACCGGTGCTTGCGATTCAATCACAATGCTCCGCCGGCGAACCGTGGTCCCTTGGTTGGACGCCGAGTGACTTGTGCTTGATCGTGCCCCGCTCGTACGCCGGGCACTGCCCGTGTTGGCTCCGATGCTCACCCTTGATCCATCGGGCAACCGTTTGACTGTTTTTTGCCCGAGGACACTCGCATCGACCCGTGCGCTGTGCCGACGAGCCTTCTGAACCACCACCGTCCCGTCGGGCATCTTGATCCGCACATCAACGGTTTCTTCTGTATTGGTGGGTTCTGCCATTGCGGGGCTCGCAACCGCGAATCCCGCACTGAGAATGATCGCACCGAGAAGTCCATTGAGTGTCGATTTCGTTTGTAGCATCAAATCAGCCTCCAACGCCACTGCAACGAAAAGCCGCCGCCTATGACACAGATATCATCGAAAACACCGGATTGGTAAGCGAGGAAAAGACGGGGATCTGGCGTACTCTGTGTGGTCTGTACACCCATACCCCGACCAGTGCCCCGCTGTTGCGCTCCCAACCTCCGCAACCGTCCGATAGCCGCGGCGCAATGGTTCCATAAAAAAAGCCCCGTGTATGCACGGGGCTTTGGATCGGACTTGTCTTTGGAATCAATCCAACTTGAACTTGTTGACCAGCGACTGCATCTGCTCGGCCTGATGGGCAAGGTCGCCTGCTGCTTCTGCAGACTGGGCCGCACCCTGGCTCGACTGACGGGTAATCGAATCGATCCCCTCCACAGCCCGAGCGATCTCACCCGATGCCGCCGACTGCTGGTTGGCTGCTGCTGCAATATCTTGGACCATCGACTGCAGGCTCTCAGAACCACTCACGATGCTCTCGAGTGCTGCCCCCGCCTCGCTGGCGAGTTCAACACCACGACCGACACGCTCGGAGCCCGCTTCGATCAAGGTGACCGCAGAAGTGGTTTCCTTCTGAATCCCGATGATACTTGAGCTGACTTCCTCCGTCGCTGTTGTCGTCCGCTCTGCGAGTTTACGAACCTCGTCGGCAACCACCGCGAACCCACGCCCGTGCTCACCAGCACGGGCCGCTTCGATCGCAGCGTTCAACGCCAAGAGGTTGGTCTGGTCGGCGATATCATTAATAACCGCGATGATCTCACCGATCTTCTCGCTCTGAACGCCTAAGGCATTAATAGTCTCGGCTGATCCACGGACCTCGGTTGCAATCCCACGCATCTCCTCGATGGTCGAACTCACAATCTTGCCCCCGTCCTCTGCCAAATGCTGGCTCTGCTCGGATGCCTGGGTGGCATCAGCGGACTTGGCAGCGACCTCGGTCACCGACTGGCTGAGTTCTTCAACCGCTGCAGCAACCTGTTGGGTCTGCTGCTCCTGGGTCTGAAGACCCACAGCCATCTCGTCGGCGGACGCAGCGATCTCAGTAGCAGCACTGGCCACCGCCTGCGATGAATCACGCATCTGACTGATAATCCCGTGCAGGTTCTCCAAGAACATATCGAACCAATGACCGAGCTTGCCGATCTCGTCGGCCCGGTTGAGGTCCAACCGCTTGGTCAGGTCCCCGTCGCCGGTCGCGACATCCTTGATCATCGCGATCGTCGCGTTGAGCGGCTTGGTCAGCATGCTGCGGAGCAAGAAGATGAGCCCGAGCCCAGCAACAATAATCAATGGAACGGTGAACATCATGCCGTGGCGGAAAAACCCGGCAACCTTGGCATCAACGATACTCAGAGGCATCTGGAGTTCATATGCACCGTGCATGTATCCCGGATCCCAGCTCTCCATCCGGAATCCGAGCGCGTCCTTGCCGTCGTAGTCGCCCTCGGCGTCGCGTTCATCGTACTTGGATGGGTCGCCGTGACAAGTCATGCATGACTCGTCGAGCGTGATCGCACGCATGTAGTGCATGGTGTTTGTTTCTTCGTTGATCCGGTTCATCTGTGTGGTGCCGTCGCGTTTGTACGCATCGGTGAGGTCATGGATCATCTCATCGCGAAATCCGCCAGCAATCGGTGCATTGTCCGGGTTGCGTGCTTCGAGCGATACAACATTGAACTCAAGCCCTTCCTTCTCGGCCGCCTTTGCACCCGATGTCCAACCAACCATGACCGGGATCGACGAAAAGTAGCGTGTCTCTGAATAGGCCGTGCCGTTGTCAATCTGCTCGAGTGCTTCTGCGAGCAACTCATCAACATTGATTTCTTTATTGAGGAACTTGCTTGCGGCATCGTTCTTGGCTTCATCTGCAACAGCGGTGAACGCCGCCGCCCGTGCGACCATCGCCTCTTGGGCCGAATCGCGGTACCCGTTGAGGAAGATGGTATAGTTGACCGCTACTACTGCGACCATCACCGTCAGTGTGGCTGCAATGATCTTTGTCGAAAGCCCTAAGGCAAATTTTTTAGACTTTGTGTCGTTGGACATCGTCGTGCTCCCGTCGGGTGATTTGAGTTCCGGGCTGACCAATGCAGTGCCCAAGACCTCATCGGGATGACCCATCCGCCGCATAAGCACCAGCACCTATCTCCCCACTGAAACGCGAATACAGCGGCACTGTGCGCAACTAATGCGCACGCAAACCGGGGGGTCATGCCCATTTGAAACACCTCATTGGGGTATTTTAGAAAGATTCGATCAGCGGATGGTCAGCAAATCGGAGTAGGTCGGCATAGGCCACAACTCGGACTCCACCCACGCTTCGAGCTCATCGCCCACCACCCGAATCGCTTCCATCATCGGCATTACCGAGTCACGGAAGAATCGGCAGATCTCCATCGAATCAAGCCCGTCGGGTACGCTCGCATGCCTGAGCACCTTGGTCAGCTCCCCGAAACGACTCACCAGAGCAACAAACAACTCGAGTTCTTCACGCAGATCAGAGCAATCTACGCCCGCGCCCTCCGTCGAAGCGATCGTCTCGGCGAGGTTCCGCTGGTGCTTGTACACCGCGGGCAGAATCATCGTCCGCGCAATCACCACCATCTGCTCGGCCTCGATCCGCATCTGCGTCGCGTATTTCTCACTAAAAATCTCCACCCTGCTGGTAAGTTCCGCGTTCGAGAGTACCCCGAACCTGTCGAACATCGCCAACACCCGTTCTTCGAGCAGGACCGGTAGCGCATCGGGGGTCGAGCGAAGATTGGCAAGCCCCCGTTCTTTGGCTTCTGCTTCCCATTCCTTTGTATACCCGTCGCCATTGAAAATCACCGCTTTATGAGCCGTTATCATCTTGGCAAGGATTTTTTTCATCGCCTGGTCACGATCCGTCGACGATGGGTTCTCACCGGCGATCCGGTCAAACTCCTCAGCGATGAAATCCAAACTCTCCGAAACAATCGTATTGATTACGGTGTTGGGCCAAGCAACCGAGGCTGTGGAACCCACTGCGCGAAACTCGAACTTATTGCCCGTAAACGCGAACGGGCTTGTCCGGTTGCGATCACCCGAATCTCGTTTCAGGGCGGGCAGCGCATTGGCACCGAGGTTCAACTCCCCACCCTCGATGGTATGGTTCGGTGTGCCTTTTTCGAGTTGCTCGAGCAGGTCCGTCAGC
>JAESUL010000165.1 GCA_016763115.1 Phycisphaerales bacterium
ACTCGGTTTGGACCGGAAGATCGCAAGCAGCATCGCCACCGCGGTCATGGTTTTTTCGCCGCCTGAAAGCTGGTTGATCGAGCGGGGTTCTTTTCCTGGCGGTTTGGCGATGACCTCGATGCCCGATTCGAGCAGGTCGACCTCGTCGGTGATGATTTTTTCGCCGTCCACGATTTTGACGAGCGGCATGAGCCGGACCTCTGCGCGTCCGCCGCCGAAGAGTCGGCGGAACATGCCGTCGCGGGCACCGAACTCTTTCTGGATGCTCTCGAACACTTCGCCGAAGCGTGAGCGCGAGGCGACATTGAGTTTCTCGATGAGCGTGGCGAGCTTGATGCGGGCCTCGTCGATGTCGCGGACCTGGGAGATGAGTTCCTCGTTGCGCTCGGTAAGATTCGATTCCTCTTCGATCGCGTTGATATTGACATGCCCGAGTTTTTTGATCTCCGTGCGGAGCACATTGACCCGTGCGGTGGTGTCGTTGACATCGATCCGTTCGACATCGTCATCACGCATCATCATGCGGTACTCGGGGTACTCGATGGCGAGATCGAGAGCGAGGTCGTCGGATGTTCTTTCTTCGATGTTCTCGCGCCGGACCTCCATCTCACGGCGTGAGCTTTCTATGGCGTGCCAGTCTCGCTGGAATGCGTCGGCGCGATCGCGGGCAGTTATGACGCATTCGCCGGCGACCCGTGTTGCTTCGTCGGTCTCGCGGAGTTCGCCCAGCCTTGTTGAGGCGTGTTCTTCGAGCGTGTTGATCTCGCCGTGGGCCTTGTCGAGTTGCATGACCGCTTCCTCGGCGACGCGCTGGTGCTCTTGGAGATTGGCTTGTGCCCGCTCGATCTGGCGTTGGGCCTGCGATGTTTGGCGCTCGGCATCGTCACGGGAACTCGTGGTTTGTGCGAGTTGGCGTTGCTCGGAACGGAGTTGCTCGTTGGCGGTCGTGGTGGCGATGCGGATTCCTGAAACCGCATCGGACGATTCGGAAAGCCCATGCTCGGCGGCGACCATCTAGGCGACCAACCGTTCGACGCGGCTTTGTTCGTCAACGGACAAACGCTCAATCTTCTGTGATCGCTCGTGGAGTTCGTCGCGTTCGGAACGGATCTGTGCGATCCGTTCGGCGAGGCGTAGATGCTCGTCGCGGGCGCGATCGAGATCGCGGGCCAAGCGGTCCGCGTCGGCTTGGTGACGGTCGATTGCGTGCGAGGCTTTGATGAGTTCTTGCCCGGCTTCGGAGATCGCGGTGTTGAGCACCGATCGCTGCTCGCCGAGTGCAGCGGCATCGGCATCGACCTCGGCAAGAGCTGCTCGTTGTTCTTTGAGTATTGCATGGAGTGTGATGAGTTGGGCGTCAAGTTCGGTCAGTTCACTCTGGCGTGCGAGCAGGCCCGCGGAATGCGAGGCCCCCGCAGGACCGGCGATGACCTGTCCGTCGGGCTCGATCACGATCCCGGCGTGCGTGACATATCGCATCGGGAACGAGCGGAGCGGGCCGGCGTCGAGCAGCATCGCGGCGTCAAGGTCCGTCACCAAAATCGTGTTGATCAACAACCGATCGAGCAACGCCTCGATCCGTGGATCATTCCCCTTGGCACGCACAAACCCGCGGAGCGGCTGCACGCGGGAACTGGCGATCCCCATCAGCGGGTTCAACGCGCTGGGCGCGACCAGGTGCGTGGTCATCGCGGGAAGAAAACTGACGCGCCCGGGCAGCGCGCGGAGTTGCTCGACGCTGGGCATCGTCGACATTGAATCAACGACGACTGATTGCAGTGCGTTTTCGAGTGCCGCTTCGATTTCCGAAGCGTGTGCTGCCGGCACTTCGATCAACTCGGCGAGCGAACCGAGCACGGTCTCGAACCCTTCGCCGTTTTCTTTCTTTTCGAGCACGGTGCGGACCGCGTCGTCGAGCCCCTCGCGGGAGCGGACCATCTCGTCGAGTGTGCTGTGTCGGGTTTCGGGCCGAACGCGGTCTTCATCGAGCGAATCGACCGAGGAGGCGAGTTCGGATCGAGACTCCCCCACCTGCTCGGCGCGATCGGTGATGTTTTTTATCTGCGCACGCAGTCCGCCGAGCTTTGTATCGAGCAGCACAGCGCTCTGCTTGAAGAGCGTGATCTCGCCCGATGAATTGCCCAGATCGGTTTCGATAGCCTTGATCCGTGTTGTGATTTCGAGCGATTGTTCGTCGGCGGATTCAAGTCGGCTCTCGTCGGCGGCGACACGGGTGACCAGCGTGGCGTGCTCGCGTTCGATCGAGGCGCACGCGGCGCGGGCTTCATCGAGCGATTGTCGGCATCCCAACGCTTGGCGGGACGCTTGCTCTTTGGCCTCGTTCGCGCCCTTGAGTTGCTCTTCGACGCCGTGGAGTTGTTCTTCGAGCGACGCCGTCTTTGACGAGGCGGTCTCGATCAGTTCATCGAGTTCGCGGAGCCTGCCGGTGGAATCGACCAATCGGACGGTCTCGGTCTCGACGGTGTGGGCGGCTTCTTCGATTGCTTTGGCGGTCATGGTCGAACGCTGGGTCGCGCTGTCGGCGGCGTGCTTGGCTTGGGTGAGTTGCTCTTCAACCTCGCGCAACGCCCGCACCCGCACAGCGCGGACGCCCTGGGCTTCGAGCTGTGCGTCCTCGGCGACGCGGAGCATTTCTTCGGTCGTGCGTTTTTCGTTTTCGAGCGATGCGATCTGCGAGGTCAGCCCTTCGAGGCGCTTGCGGATGTCGTCGTATTGCTCGAATGCAAGGGCCAAACGCAGGGCGCCGTACTCGCGATCGAGTTCGTTGAATCGGCGGGCCTTGGACGCTTGGCCCTTGACCAAACGCAATCGGCGATCGGTGGAATCGAGCTGCTCGCGAGTGCGGATCAGGTTGGTCTCGGTTTTTTCGAGCTTGCGTTCGGACTCGACGCGGCGCTGACGGTACTTCGCAATCCCGGCGGCTTCCTCGAAGATCACCCGTCGTTCCATGGGCGAGGCGAGCAGCATCCGGTCGACCTTCCCCTGCTCGATGATCGAGTAGGCATCGGCGCCGATACCGGTATCGAGGAACAAATCGCGAATGTCCTTCATCCGGGCGATCTTGGAGTTGATCAGGTACTGGCTTTTGCCGTCGCGGTAGAGCCGACGCTCGACCTCGACGACATCGGAGTCGATCGGGAGCGGGCGGTTGATGCGGGTGCGTTCGGTGATGATCGCGGCGGCTTCGGATTCGCCTTCCTCGGCGGCGCGGTCGGCATCGTCGTCGGTGAGGTGTGAATCATGAGCGACATGCTCTTCGGGTGTTTCTTCAGTCCCCTCTTCAGTGGGATGGGCTTCCAGCCCGTCATCTTCAGCATCAAGAGTCTCATCAAGAGACAGGCTGGAAGCCTGTCCTACCAGAACGCCAATGGGGTTGTTGAATGTCAGCGTGACGGCGGCCATGCCAGAGGGTTTGCGCCCTACGGAGCCGGCAAAGATGACATCGAGCATTTCTTTGCCGCGGAGTGATTTGCTCGATCGTTCGCCGAGCACCCATTTGATGGCGTCAACGACATTGGACTTGCCGCACCCGTTGGGCCCGACGATGCCGGTGATGGGATCGGTGAAATCAAAGGTGGTTTTGTCGGCGAAGCTCTTGAACCCGTTGACCGTGAGTTTGGTCAACTGCAGCCCCTTGGGCGGCGTCGCCTTGGGGGCTGAACTCTTGGATTCTGGGGCTTTGGACATGCTTTGCATGGTGCTCATGGCAGCTCAACCTCCGTGTCGGCTGTCGATCTATGGGAATTCAAACAAACGCGCCCTTCCGGTCTCCGACCATACGGGCACACAGATTGTATCGAGTTTGCGTGCCTCTTGCGTGTAATTCTTGGCTCGAAAGCTGCAATTTCGATGCATCAAGGGGCGAATAGCCCTGTATACTGATTCTATGAGATCCCAACCAATCATTGTCGCTGTTCTGTTCGTCGCGATCGCCGTCTTTAGCCCCTTGCTGCGGGCGGACATTTTGACCATGAGGGACGGCTCGACGATCGAGGGCGAGATCCTTTCCGAATCGAGAACCAAGGTCGTCATCAAGACCCGGGTCTCAAATATCACGACCACCAAAACCATATCCAGACGCCAGATCAAAGAGGTCCTCCACCAGCCCCTCCCCGATGGGTTCTGGGGTGCCCCAAAGAAGAGCAAGCCTGATCCCAAACCCGTCGAGACCAACGATGATGCGGATGAGAAGGTTGTTGACGATCAAGCCGAGGATCTGCCTGAGCCTCGCAAAACCAGACGGGGCAATGCGAAGGCAGACCGTACCCACTTTGCCGTGGTCCCGATCGTGGGAGGCATCGGCAGCGAGGTCAATGCCTACGGGCTGCGTAAAGCGCTCACCAACGCCAAGAGAAAACGCATCGAGCACATTGTGTTTACGATCGATTCGCCTGGCGGGTATGTCTACCAGGCTGTGGAAATGATGGAGATCCTCAAGGAGTTCGATGAATCCTTCATCTACCACGCGGTTATTGAAGAGGGCGCGATCTCGGCGGCGAGCATCTTCGTCGCGTGCTCGGACAATATCTTTGTCCGCCCGGGATCGCGGCTCGGCGGGGCGGTCGCATTCTCCGATGACCAGACCACCGGGCACGCAACGGTGGACGCCAAGATGAACTCGATCTGGGCGTCGGAGGTTGCATCGCGAGCCGAGGCCAAGGGGTATCCCGGTGAGGTGTTCCGGGCGATGGCGGTACTCGAAGTCCAACTTTTTCAGGCCGTGGACGGCTCGATAAGCACGCTCAACTCTGCCGGCGCTGAACAGATTGATTCAGCAAGCACCATCCTGACCATCCGCGCTGCCCAGATGGTCAAGGCGGGCATGGCCAAGGAACTCACCGGCGAACTCAGCCACATCGGCGAGATGCTCGGCATCGGGAACTTCGCAGAGAACCGCAATGTCGGGACCAGGGTCATGAAAATA
>JAESUL010000166.1 GCA_016763115.1 Phycisphaerales bacterium
GGGTTCCGCGAGTGGGGCGTTGGGCTCGCCGCCAAGAAGAGCGGGTACGCGATGCAGGCTGGGATTGGGGCGGACCTGATCAATCGCATCGTTGAAACGATCTGGGTCATCCCGATCGGGTTCTCTTCATCGTGGTGGGTCGCTCGGCGTTTCGAGCGGGTGACGGCGGCGAATAACGCCGAACTCGTTATCCAAAGATCAGCCGAAACGCCATCGCAAGAATGAGGACCAATCCGGGGATGCCGCCGAGCAAGATCCACCGGAGGGTGGTGAGCTGCTTGGAGTCCAGCGGGTTGATCGTGGCGATCGGGCGGGCGTCTGCGCCCGGGGCGATGAGATCGTCCATGCCGGCAAGCCAAGCGATCGAACTCTGCAGCAGCACCGCATTGGCGGGGTACCGGCGGGTGACATGCCCATCGACGAGCCGCTCGGCATTGTAGGTGACCGCGTCGTTGGCCCAGTCGTTGGAGCCGATGACGATCATGCGTTGGGTGGTGTTGCCTCTTCGGCGTTCGCCGGCAGCACCAAGAATATAGGAATCCAGGCGCGTGTCGGTGTTCTCGTCGTAGATCGGTTGGTCCTGGTAATACGCCCGGCGATCGGCGGGGATTGATTTGAGGCGAAGCCACCGTGATTCTGCCCAAGTATCGTCATCGCCTTGGGCAACAATGATGGGCTTTGCGCTCGCGTCTTGGGTATCGACGAGTTCGAGGTTGATGGCCCAGGGCAGCAGCGCAGTGAGCCCGTCGAGCGCGTCGGCGATCGGGTGGGCGTCATCGTCAGCCTCGGGCTGGACGATCTGGGTCAACGGCGAGGCAAGGCGACCGAGCGGGCCGACTTCGTCATGCAAGAGTGTGTGCCCGGTGTCGGGGATGATGCCGAACTGTGCGGTGATGGCGGCGACGGGATCGGGGTCGCCGTAGGTTGGGAAGATTGATGGGCTCAAGGAGACAAGCACGGGCTTGCCCTGGTCAACAAGCCGGGCAACGACATCGCCCATTGCGGTGGCGCGCTTGGCGCCGCTGAGCCCGGTGTCGCCCGCGCTCGCTGCAGAGTTGACCGCGATGACCATGTAGATCACCGGGCGGGCGTTGCCCGGGTTGATCGACGACATGTCCGGGTGGGTGGGTGATTCGACCGCCGCCCATTCGATGGTGTTGATCCCGCGTTGGGCCAGTTCATGCGCGGCGCGGTTGAAGAATGTCGAGCCGCCCAGCAGGTCGCCGGGCTTGTGCCCGTGGACGAGCACGAGGATGGGCTGGGCGGGGGCAACGAGTTGTCCCAGTGCGCTGGCGAGGAGTTCTTGGGCGCGTGGGCCGATGATCCCGGCGGGGGAGCCGCCGGCTTGTTCGATGGCGGCGGCGGGCAACAGCACCGCGTCGAGGTCCACCGCTGCGATGCCCTGGTCGTGTGATCCGATGACCAACAGGGCCCCGCCGCTCTGGAACGCGAGCCCGACGCGTTGGGCATCAATGGGGTTGATCGTGCGGACCAGTTCATGTGCGAGAGATGCATGGTGGCGTGCCGAGGCGATGCTCTCGATGATCGGGCGTGTTTGTGTACGCACCGAAGTATCAATCGTGTCGGCTTTGGTGAATGCGTCGAGTTGGGCAGCGAGGTCATCGAGTTGGGCCAGCGTCCGCCCGAGTGAATCGGCGATCGGATTGACTATCGCGTTGAACGCCGGGAGCCCACCTATGCCGGTGGGGGCGTCGAGTTGGGATTGGAGGGCGAGGCGTTGGGCGACGAGTTCACGCCCGGCAACCCGCATCAATGATGCCCGCTGGGCAAAGAAGCCTTGGTTGGACTGTCCGCCAGCAGAGCCGGGGTCGATCGCGCTGGCGACCGATTCGAGCGCAGGCGAGATGTGTTCGATGATGCGGACGAGATCATCGAGTGATTCGCCGGCGTCGCGCAGCGATTGGGTGCTTGATTCGATCTCGGACCGGTCACGATCGACAAGCCTGGCGATCAGGGCGTTGGTTTGGTTGATCGCGTTGGGCGAGCCGAGATCGATGGTGCTCGCGGTGATCAGCGGGCTGGATCGGTCGTAGGCTTCGAGGACATCGCCGACGAGGTCGACACTCTGCCGATCTCGTTGGGAGAGATTGATAGCCAGGACGAGTTGGGTCGGGCCATCGAGCCGATCGACCATGCGATGGGCGCGGGCGGAGAGTTGATGGGCACCGGTGGAGGTGGCATCGAAGCGGGTGTGGTGCTCGGTGCTCAAGACCCCGGCAAAGAAAGCAGCGGCACCGGTAGCAGCAACAAAGACGATGACCAGCGGGGCGACGATGAGCCGAGAGCGTCCGAGCCGACGGATTTCGAGCACGCCCGTGGTCAAGACGAGCATCCAGACGATCCCAATGAGGAAGAAGGCGAGGGTGGTGGTGTCGATGACGCCTTTGGAGAGTTCGTTGATGCGGTTGGAGATCGAGAGCTTGCTCAACACGCCATGGAGGGTGACACCGGCTTTGGAAGCGACGAGCGAGGTAAGAACCATCCAGAGGATCAGGGCCATGAGGGTGCCGAGGAAGGCGAGGGTCTGCGAGGGGGTCAATGCAGAGGCAACGAGTCCGACCGCGAGGTAGAGCGACCCAACAAGGACCAGCATCAGGTACCCCGAGAAGATCGGGCCCAGATCCGGAGCGGGGTCAGAGATAAAGAAGAGCGTGATCGGATAGACCAGCGTCGGCACGAGCATGAGGATCAAGAATGCGACGGAGGCGAGGTACTTGCCCATCGCGACAGACCATTCGCCCGCTGGGGTGGTGCGGAGGGCCTCGAAGCTGCCCGAGCGGTATTCCTCTGCGATCAGACGCATCGAGATCGCCGGGGCAATGGGGATCAGCAGCCAAGAGGCGTAGGAAAAGAAGTACCGCAATGACCCGGGCTGACCGGGGATCACAGTGAGGTTGACAAAGAGGACCGCGGTCAAAAACGCGAACAGGGCGATGATGATCCACCCGGCGGGGACCCGGAACATCGAGGTGAGTTCGCGCTGGGCGATGGTGACCAGGGGTCTCATGATTGGGTGCCTCCGATGCGTGAGTAGCTCGGATCGTTGGCGGTATCGACGAGGTGGATGAAGAGCGATTCGAGCGAGGCGGCGTTGCGGGTGAGCTCGCGGACAAAGAGCCCGCGGTCCTCGGTGGTGGCGGCGATCGCTTCGCGGAGGTCGGTCTCCGCCTGTCGCGATTGGGGATCCAGCGAGTGAATCCGGCTGTCTGGAATATGAACCATGCGCTGCCTTTGTTGGGACGTTTGTCCAACAGAGTTAAGGAATATTTCTACGCTCGCGGACTGAAAAACACAAGGATATTCTGGCTCAACCCACCTGCTTCAAGCCCA
>JAESUL010000167.1 GCA_016763115.1 Phycisphaerales bacterium
GATGCTGGCGATGGCGGCGGGGTGTGCGTCGATTTCAGATGATCGGTTGATTGTGCGCCGAGACTTTATCGGCGAGCAGAACTGCGTTGGGTTGTATGACAGCGCCCGCCCGGCGACGGCGCGGGGGTGTGTGGACAAGGTACTGGCGAATCCGGACGCGGCGATCGAGATGAGCAAACGCGGGAGGCGGATCGTTGAAGAGCGGCACCTTTGGGAGCATCGGCTCGAGACGATCTTGGCGCACCCCGGCGTGGTGTCAGTCGCTCGGTGAGGTTTCTTTGAGTTTGGCTTGCACCGCGTCGTGGAGTTCGTGCATTTGGTCGTTGGCGAGGCGTTGGCCGACGAGCGATGACCAGTACATGGCGGCGGCGATAATGAGGAAGATGGGGATGATCGCAAATGCCCAGGGAGTGTTGTTCATCATGAGTTGGGCGACGCCGAAGATGCCGGCGAAGAAGAGAAGAACGAGGATGGCGGAGTAGGCGAGCATGTACCCGGTCCAGATGCTTGGGTTGGGTGAGAATCGCCCGTGGACGGAGGCGTGCTGGTCTTCTTCGTGGACCTCGATGTGCAGCCAAGGCGACCAGAAATGGCGGGCGGTTGGGGGGATGACGAGCATGAGGTGGGTGCCTGCGATGCGCCCGTCGTCGGGGTGGTGGTCTTTGTCGATCAGGGTGCGGAGTTGCTCTACGGTTTGATCTTGGGTGAGCTTTGAGGGGAACTCGAAGGTTGGTCGCATCTTTGCAAGCGGCATGGTCTGGCTCCGGTGAGGCTGAATGCAGCAGAAACGGATCTGAAAATCCGCATTGAGCGATGGCATTGCAAAGAAAAAAAGGACCCCGCTCGAGTCGGGGTCCTTTTAGAGGAGTCATTGTTTTCGGCTTTGATTATGGGCGGGATTTGGTTTTACGGTACTTGGGATCGCCCTTGATTCTGACATCGCGTTGTCCGTCTTTGAAGCGGACTTGGGTGAGGCGTGAGGGCCAGAAGTCGTAGCCGTCGATCTGGCGATGGACATAGTCTGGGGCGGTGACGATGAAGTTGTCGCCGTAGATGGTGATCGAGGCGCCGTCGCCTCCTGCGTTTGCCCATTGGTCCGGTTCGATGGTGGTCTCGATGAGGTTCTGGATCTGGGCTGCGCGTTCGGCGTCGCTGGTGGTGTCGATGTCATCGTTGGAGTTTGAGAACGGGCTTGTGCCACCACCTCCACCACCACCGCCGCGGCCTTGTTGGATTGCGCTCTGGAGGTTGAACTGGGGGGCGTTGTCAAAGGTGGGGACGATGAAGAGGAGGTCGGCGATGTCGTAGATTTCGAGGCGTTGGTTGCGGTTGAGTTCGGACTTTGGCCCGAACTCGATCGAGCCTGAATCGGTGAACTGCCAGGTGTAGTCGTCGCCGGGTTGTTCGATGCGGTTGGTGCGATCGAGGATGCGTTCGAGCAGGGCGATGGCGGGGACATTGGTTGCTTTGAGGGTGATGAGTGTTTCGCGGTCGATGCCTTCGGCGGAGGTGGCGTTGTTGTCGAGGTAGATTGGTTCGAGGTCTGCGCCGGTGACATCGGCGAGGAAGCGGAAGACATCTTCGACGGGTTGGTCCACAACATCGAGGGTGATTGCTTTGGACATGAGGCGGAGGTTGTCGCGTTTGGCTTGGCGGGTGTAGGCATCGTCGTCCATCTGGGTGGCGGCGATGGTGGGTTGGGTCATCGGGGTGATGGCGATGAACGCGAAGGCGGCGCCGGCGAGCAGGGCGACGGAGGCAGCGGTTTGGAGGGTGGTGCGGGTGGTACTCATGATTGACTCCAGGAGGATCGGGTTGTGGGTTTCAGCGGGGTGGTTGCTGAATGTTTGCCGACAACGGTTTGGTCCGGTGGGGACGGCGTTGATCCCATGCGCCGTGTGGACCTGTGGTTTCATCGGCCTACGGCGGCGGATGGTGTGGTCAATCCCGCGAGCAGGGGCGGGATGCTGGTCAAGTGTACCAGATATCGACCCATACGCACAAGTGATCCATGCGGTTTCTTCGAGCGGAGATTCCTTGTCTATGTGGGGTTGGGTCTTGCGTTGGATTTTTCGGCTACTATGCGCAGTTTTGAGAGCGTTTTGTTAGGGCCGCTGCTGATAGATTGTAGTGATTTGAAAACTCTGGTACAGTATGAGTTGAACTTTACAAGAACGAATGATTGCACTATAAAGGAGTGTTTGATGAAATTGATGAGCTCAGCCTTATTGTTAACTTTGCTTTCAGGGACTGTGGTGGTTGCGGATGTGGATGTACAGCCCGGTCCGTATGGTGAGATTATTCTCGATCCAACCATGACCCCGAGCCTTGCAGATGATGGGTATGTGTACGACACCTTTATGGGGGGCGGTCCGAATCTGGAATACCTTGTTGGGACTGTTGGCTCAGTCAGGATCGCCAACAGTGATAACGAGTTTGAAGGGAGCGCTGTCACATTCGGCGATTTCAATGGTGACGGCGCGATGGATCTTGTCGTGGCGAGCGAGTGGGCTCGGGACAAGTTGAACCCAAGATCAACGAACCTGATGTCGAGGGCTGGTGCGGGGAAGATTTACATCCTTTATGGAGATCCGTCGGTCCATACACCGTTTGATCTGAGCCTGCGGAGGAATGGAAGCCCGAGTGATCATCAGGGGAATAGCCTTTCGCTTCATGAGGATTTCGTAGAGGGTGGCATGCCCACATTCATCGATACATGGTTTAACCTGTTTGATATCGATGGTGCGTTGCGTGTGGATACGGATAACGAGAATGGAGATTTGGAGTTTAACCGGATTTCCGGTGCGGTCTTGTACGGGGTGATGGGGGCTGCTGACGCCACGGGGACAAGCCTTGATGGTGAAGGAAACACCATCACGCATGTGGTCGACTTTGTGAATGGCATGACAGAAAGCGTCCCAGCCCTCGATGCTATTTACTCTGTTGAGCCGGGTTATGACGAGGATGTGAGGCCTGAAGATATCTATTCTGGTACGGGGACGATGCCGGAATCATCTGGTGCGTTGACCGGATTTGCAGTATCCAATGCGGGTGATGTGAACGGTGATGGGATTGATGATTTGTTGATCGGGGCACCCGGGTATAGCTATGACGGGCACGAGCCAATCGCCGAGGATATTGGTATCGACCCACCTGGATTGGGTGAGATGCCGCACAGTGTCGTTGCGTATGAGAATGATACCGGATGCGTGTATCTCATCTTTGGGTCGCCGGTGAAGTTGTCTGGGGAGTATGAGCTAGAGGATGTTGGGAATGGTGCCCAGGGGATCCCGGGTGTGCAGTTCATCGGTTCGTCGATCCACACCAAACTCGGGCAGGA
>JAESUL010000168.1 GCA_016763115.1 Phycisphaerales bacterium
CCTCGTTTGTTGAGATTTTGGATTTGGATGTACGTTTGATTTTGCCCGATTGGGGCAGTTCCGCTGATTTGGGCCAGCGAATGGCAAGCAGCCGGTTCTTGCGAACACGTGAGATCGTCACTGCATTTGATTGATTGCCACCAAGGGCGTGATAGGTGGTTGCATCCTCACCGGCATAAAACCCGACATGACCTTTCCAGCCCTTGCGAGATCCCCTCCAGAACACCAGAACAGCACCGAGCGCAGGTTGTTTCAGACCAACACCGAACCTTGCCCAGTTACGTGCACCAAGCGGATTGTCCGGCGTATCCTCATCAGGAACCGTCAACCGGATACAGGTTTGAACAAAAGCCCCACACCATGCGATCTTGCGCGGATCAATCCATGCAACGGATTTGTGAAACCATGAACGCAAACGGCTGTAGTTCTGCCGCTCATGCAGTCCCTTCTGAGCAAGTGCTTCCAGATACCATGCTGGACCAACACCATGCTTTGATGAAACAGCTTTGGGCACCGGGAGCTTGAGGAGTTTGCTTGTCCAGAGTTCCCATGCATTGCGGGTTCGTGGTCCCATCACGCCATCGATGGAGCCAATCTTGTAATTGAGTTTCTTTAGTTTCCTTTGGAGTGCTCGTACATTCAGCATCGGATTCTCCATAAAAAAACCACCTCTCGGGTGGTGTGGCACTGCAGAATTTGCAAACAAAAAAACCCGCAATAGCGGGTTTTCTGTAGTACTAATGTAACCAGAAACTAAATTGTAGTTTTTCCGGTATCATACGAAAGACCAACAAATCTTTGCATTGGGACATCATCCAGTACGGGTTTAATATCACCATACAAATCTGCCAGTCTCTCAGCTTCAACAAGCTTTAAGGAAGGCTTGTTTCTCTTATTATCCTCCAAAAAGCTGGTAACTTTTGCAACCAAAGTCATTACCCAACCCCTATATCAAATGGCTATGAAAAAAATATTCCAACCCTGTTCTATCCACGTAGCCAGTAAGTGGATCATTATAACCTCTAATTGCCGCTGTCAAACCGGGGTCATCTGAATAGTCATCAATTTCCAATCTCATCTGACGAAGTTTAACAACATCTAAATATCGACCGTGAGACCTCCATACACGGTGATCCGCGAGGATCGTGGCTATTTCTATTGCCCGATCAATTTTTTCCTTTTTTGTGACCTCCGTTCCAGGATTGTTGGTTCTGTGGACATTCCAGTCTTTAAATTTGTATTCGACTAACCAACTTTCCAATAGATCAATAGACAAATTTCGAGCTTGCTCGTATCGAGCTAAACGCGCCAAATCGAGAGACTTGAGCAAAATTACATCCGCCGGTGCCGGATTATCTTTACGAGCTATTTCTTCCACTTTGTCCAAATATCCCATAGCTGGAACATATTCTCCGGTAGAAGAAGGCACTTGAGGGTCTATCGGTCCCAAACCCGACGCATAATCCATATAAATCTTATCACCGGACATACAAAAAATTGTACCAGCAGACATTGCAAAATCAGGCACAACAAAATTTACATATTTGTAATGTTTTCTCAAAACCGCAACCATTTGTTCTGTAGTTTCCGCAACTCCACCACCTGTCCGCAAAACAACAGAAATAGTGCCGTCGTCTCGCTCTGAATTAGATTTAACTGCTTCAATAAAGTCCCTAAACTCTCTAAAATATTGAGGGAACATTCCACCATGATAAAATATAACGTCGGAATCTAAAGCTATCTCTAGTTTGACTGCACTTTCATTAATCAGACCAAATAACGTCCGTTCAAAATGATCATTGGGCATCCTTAGCTCATTTTCTCTTATAAATAGCGTTGACTGAGTGCTTCTTGCTACTCAAGCACGATTCTTAAACGAATTTACAAAAATTTCAATTATCAAGAGTTTTCAAAAAATGGCGACCAGATCAGCCACGCCATCCGGCAAGACTGGCCAATGATTGTCTTTCTGATAATCCAGAGTGCCATTTGCGGCGAGTTCCGAGCCTTTCAGGCGCATTGCCCCAATCCACAGTAACCCGGCTTTGAATGTGGCCTTCTGAGGCTCTGTGAGCATCTCTGCAGCTCTGGCAGCAGTTAGATTGCTTTGAGCCGTCGCACTGATGACAGCAAAGATACGACGACGAACCTCGGCCTTGAAATCGTCCATAGTTGGCGTCGGTGGTTCAGGCACTACAAACATACCACCGACATAGGCCCAGCCCGGACCAATGTCACCTGACCATTGAATGGAACCATCAACGAATTTCTCATGGATTTCATCTGCTACGCCATTGCGTAAAATCACGTATTTCATACGAGTAGCTCCTGAAGGATGCAGACTGAAGACCCGCGCTCGTACGCGTCATCATTGTTGTCAGTAACTGTTCTGTTTAAAAAGAAAGGCTGGTTGCTGCCACGAACCCACAATTGATATTCGTACTCACCAATATTTGTAACAACGTCGTCGATTTTCAACGATAGCGAAGTAAGCGAGGCATGATCAGATGTATCATAATTAACGCCCAAAAATCCAATTGTGCGACTTCCCGCACTATCAGCAACTCCTATTTCCACACTACTGGCGTCCGGGTTAATGCGCTTAACATAGAACATCCCATCTGCATGCCGTTCGTAACTGACTTCAAATGAGACAGTAATCTTTGCGTTAAGCTGTTTAGTCGTGATTGAGGTATCGAGCGGTGTTATCTGGCGATCCGCGCTTGCAGAATATGAACTTGCGGCTGTCACTGGATTTTGAACCCGGTTTTTCACAACAGCCTCAATTAGATCCAGTCGCGTTTCATGTGCTGAAATTGATGTTTCATTTGCCGCTGTTTTTGCTGCGTCTGATGTTTCGGTTACGGTGATAAAGGCCGTTCCAGTACACCTGAGAAATGCAACATTTCCATCTGGAATAACCCGCGTTGCAACCCCGTCAATCAACTCCGCACCTTCAGGATCAATTGTAACAGCGCCACCATTCGCCTTGATACGAACGAACCATCCATCCTTGAGCGTAGCGGCTGCTGTTAGATTTGCATTTGCCGCTGCTGTGAATGTATGCAGTGTGTTGTTATCAGCCTCAACAAGCGTATATGCCGTTGCATGGTCCGTATTGATCAGGAGATCGTCCGGGATGATGAATGTAGGATCTGTACAAAGCCAACCGCCAGTTCCGCCATCCAGTGACGCATTGTACAGGAATGTATAGATTGCCCCTGATTGCAGGTTTCCGGCTTCTGCGTCCCGTTCGCCATTTTTATCAAATACCCGGATTTTCTTCGAACCAAGGTTGTCTGCATTAATCGTCGAGGATGCCGTATTGGTAACGTGGATCTTGGCCCGAAATATCAGGCCGTCAACAAGCGCTGTTGGATCAGAGCGGACATCATACAGATATGCATCTGCAACGCCTGTCGTGGTTCCCTCGCCTCCAATGTCTCCATACATACGAGCCATGACAGCTGCAAACTCGCGCATACTGTCATTGACTTGTGATGGCGCCATACCTTCAGACGCGTTAAAATTACCAACCAGCCCGTTTTCAGAGGCCGTTTGGGAAAAGTCTTTAATTCCTGTCATGGATTATCCCCACTTGATCTGGTTATCGAGTGACATGCCGCGCGATCTGCGTTGACGATTGTTTTCCTGAGACATGCGCGTGAAGTCCTGATTGCTGATTGTGCCGTTGCCGCCTCGATGCGTACCGGGATGTTCTCCCGTTGCATCAAATCGTGCGTAATTGTCCCGGACCCGTTGCGTTAAAGCATCAGGCTGACCCCAGTTCTCGGAAACTGTATTGAAAATTGGACCACCAAGAGCACCGCCCAGCAAGCCACCGATTGGACCACCAAGAGCGCCGCCAATAATAGAGCCAACGAAGCCCGGTGCCCGCTTTTTGGCTTTATTAAAGAAACCATCAATCATGCTCTGATTTTGTGGCTTGGCATTTGGCATGGCTGACAATGGAGAAGGTATTGCCGCCATTTGACCAGGGGTAGTTTGCTTGCGTTGTAATGGTGGTTTTATTGGTTCATCGATCGATGGAAGTGCAACGCTATTAGCAACACGACCCGACAATTCCGGCGAACTGGCGAATCCATTCCGAAAAGACGGGGCCCGCGGTTCAAACGCCGGCGGATCCGGCATTCCTAGTACTGGATTCTGCATTGCAGATTGAGGGGCTGCAAAACTGTCATAACTCATCTGGTTATTTACAACTTCACGACGCCTGGTTGGTGATTGCAGGTTTAACCGGTTTTCAAAAGAATTGGTGTCCGCGCCAAACTGAAAGCCATCAGAACCAAGACTGGCTACACGACGTGGCGCAACACCAACCATTTCATCCCATGAGCGTTCGCGTTTGTGGCCCATTTCCGGCGAATTGAACACCGCTCCGTTTGGATTGGAAAATGGATTAATCGCAGTTTCAAAGGGGTTGCCGCGCCTGTTCTGCTGTCCAACAAAATCGACCGGCGATTCTGATGACCTTGCCATGTGAATAGCACCAGGCATCAGATCCATTTTGGATCTGACATCTCCCAACAAATCCATTCTTCCAAACGCGTTTTCATCTGGCAACGGCAGAAGATCGGGAACATTCTGTGCCGGAAAATTTCCCAAAGATGCAACCTGATTATCCGCTTGAAGCGTAGATTGCTGATCATCTGATCTATATGGCGAAATTAGTGTTTCGGTTCGACTGGCGGCCGCAAGCTGTGCTTCACGTTCGGTGTCATACCCCTGCAACTGCCGATGTGTTTCCGGATGTCTTCCTCCGGCATCAGCAGAAAACTCAATTGCGTCCTGGATGGGAATGACCTGCCCACCGGCCATTGTTGAGACGTTAGTGTATCTTCCGTTGTTTAATCTCGGATCAGAGACAGTACGAAGGCGCTCAACCATTATCGAGCCGTCGGCCGATCTTACAATTGGCACACCGTCGTCGTTAACCCCGATAGTCTCGCCTTGATGCCAATCAGGAAACTGGCTGCCATGTTGTTTTTCTGGAGGGCTTAATGCCATATCGCCAGGCAGCGATGCTATATTCTGTTGTGGTGGTGCTGGAGCTGGAGCATCCTGTGAAGTCATCAGAAGATTTTCCATGAACGGTGGTAACTCGGGAGCCCGTTGCTCCTGCACCGGCTGCTTGTTGACCGACCGCATACGTGCTGCAAACGCCTTGGCTTCTTCCAGTGAATTCAGCCCATTCCCGGCTACCTTGGGAACCGCATTTGCATATGCCTGTACAGGTTCAGCCAATGGAGGCTGTTGCTTGCTGGCAGTAAGAGGCTCGGGCCTCCATGTTAAGTTCTGTTCTTCTACTGGCTGGCTTTGAGCCATGAGTGGTGAAGCGAATGCGGGTGGATCTGGAATATATCCATTGGAGCCTTTTGGCGTCGGCATTGCTGCAATGGGTTGCATTGCGCTTTCTTCTGCACGCATGGCAGCAACTTTGGCCTGTCCGGACTTGGTAAGTTTAAAATCAATATGAGGAGCAGTAGAACCCCGGGTTCCGGGCTTTTCGTATTTGAATTTGTAATCGTCGCCCCTAATAAGACCCTGAGAACCAAGGAATTCATAAATTTTAGCCTGTCCCCTTTTGTAATCTGTCAGAGTAAAATCTGTTTTATTGCCACGCGTATGGCCAGACCCCTTACGTTCTTTCTGATGAAACTTGTCATTTTGGGCAGTGACGTATTTAAAAAGTGGACCAAGTTTGTCAGCAATCATTGCTGTAACATATGTGGTGTTTGGATCGTTATATCCGCCACCAAACGCCTGGCCACCTCTGGTCTGCAGTTCTTCTCTATTGTTGACCAGGCTACCCAATCTAGTCGTTTTTCCACCTAGTGTTTTGACTGGCAGCTCTTCCACCAACCCGGAGAGTGGAGTTTTGGGTGTTGATTTTAGCGAGTCAGGAATGCTGTTTCCATAACGTGGAATTTTCTTATTGTAGTCCGCAGAAAATGTCTGGCCGCCAATCCTGATGGAATTCTTCTGGGCGAATTTTGTTCCTCTTTTTAAAGTCATCGCTCCGTTTTGGAAAAAGAATGCTTTGGGCGCTACGCGCTTCACTGTTCCATCCACGACACCCTGGGCATATCGATCAATTTGGTTTTTCCATTTGGTTGACCCACGTTCTAGACCTTTCAACGCACCTCGCCTTTGAACTGGTTCAAACTGGTAAACCCAGCGTTTTGTTTTCTTATTGTATTTTCGGTCCTTCAGAACTCCCGCCACAGTGTTTGGGTAATCAGGGCTATCCAATCGATTGAGGACGGTATCAACAACGGCTTTGCCTGCCTTAATCCCGTCAACGCCCGCTTCTTCGTGCGCAATACGTGATAAAAGTTCCTTTTCAAGGCGCGATAGATTCATTGAAAACCCCATAAAAAAAGCCGCCCGGAGGCGGCATTGCATTCAAAATTGGTTATGTGAGTCACTCGTACTCGCACATGATCATTGTTTTTCCTTCAGCGGGAACCAGATAGGGAGTGCCGATTGATTTGGGTGCATCTGGCATAAACCTCTCACTCCAATTCAGAATCATTTCAAAATCCTGATTGCTCACAAGCCCAATCATTGCTTCTGGTGTTTCAATCGTAGGCTGACCATACAAGCCCGGGCGAATAGAATTACTAATTTGATCACTGCTGTACCCACACACTGCCTCGATCACCAAGTCCTCAATCAACAATTCGCTTTTGGTTTTAAAGCATGAAACGCCGTCCAGACTACCCGGGTCAATTTTTGTTCCAATAACCCCTTCTTTCTGGAGATACGAAAACGACAGCGTTGGATTTGGCTTTACCTTGCATTCCAGCAAATCAAGAATGTGCCGACTTACAGAGTAATTCTCCGCCACCGCCTGAGATACCATCCCCAAAAGTACAAAACCGCATATAACAATTGATCGCATAACCACCCTCCCAAGTAGCGATTGCTGTTTGAGATTTACCATGATTGGTATATGGGGTCAAAACCGAAAATAGTTATGTCTGGCTAATAGTCGGAGAATAGATAGAAGACGTTCAATATTCCGTTGCTTCTACAGCAGTTGACCCGGCCGCAGCCGCAGCTACCGGTATATTTCGTATGTAACTCATTGAATTCAATCTTTTGCTCTCAAGTGCCTGAGTTGCCGATTTTATGAATTCCTGTAGTCCTTCTTCGCTGGTATCGCTCAAAATTTTAGCAATTTCCTGCCTTTCTTGCGCAGAAATCTTACCCACTCTTTCTATACCACTGGCAACAGTATTCTTAATCGCAGGCCAGATACCTCCACGCGTTGTTTCTCCCAATTTTTCGGTGAGTAGCAAGCCTTCGGTTTCCATTTGCTTTATCTGTTTGGCAGTCGTCGATCCCCCCAGGACATTCTGTTGTGATCTCGCCATCGTTTCCTCGGCTTCAAGAAAATCATTCATCCGTTGTGCAGATTGAGTGTCTGGAGCAGCCACTTGTGCAATGGCACGACGATTTGGTGTAGCAAGGAAATTCGCCGCGATATTTCGACCGTCTCGCAATCCGCCAATTTGAAACCCCATCTGGTTTGATGCGCCTTGCCCATACAGTTTCCGCTGCTCGGGAGTAGCGTCGCGAGCATAATTATTAACCTCAGGCACCCTGGAATTATGATAGTTTTGCCCTTGCTTGAACGCTTCAATGTTTTCAATCATCGTTTGATGAAGTTTATCGCCTGCCTTCATATTTGGCGATGCGGATTTTATATGGTTGTCCAGACGGGATCTGGTATCCAGCATATGCATTCCCAGTCTGCTGGTTTTAAAATGTGGCTCGTCCTTGCTCAATTTGGCAATCTGGCTATCGAGACTCTCCCTCATGTAGTGAAGTGTTCTGCCGGAAATTCCCACAAGCTCTTCATCTGGCAGCCCGTCTTTATCGTACAGGGGTTCCATTCTGTGGTTACGTTCGGCGTAAACTCTTCCGGCATCTGCTGCCGCCCTCTTCATCGATGGGCGTCTCAACAGAGTTCTAAAGTTCGTGTCTACATTCAAAATGTCTGTATATCCGCGCTTGTAGAGAGGCTCTGCAGCTTCCCTTGCAGAAGTTTGCAGGCCCAGTTCAATTTCGTCTGAACTACGAATGGGTGCTATGTTTCGCTCAACCGCTTGTCTGTACCTATCGCCTTGCTCTGCATGTCTACCTTGCACAAAGGAACGTAGCTGTTCCCCTCCCTTGCCTGGTGTATTTGCAGTGGAGCGCGAAACACCTGTCAAACGTTCAGCGCCCGCGTCCATAATTGTGAAGTCTGACGCTCCGGCTCGCCGTGCCTGACGCACATTTGTTGCCAGGCTTTCTGCAGTATTTTCAGCATCGATCACCTGCCGGGAAATCCGTTTTTGTGCCCTTTCCTTAGCAGGGGCTCTGGTGAAAAGCCGTTGCACAGCTCCTGAAACTTTGGGTACTGCGCTAACGCCAGCAGTAAACACTCCACCGGTGGCCGCACCAATAAGGCCGCCCCGGTTTGCATTATCCATTCTTTGGCCTAACGTTGTTTGACTGTTGCCTTGACCTGCGCCTTCAATTGCCCCACCAACGCCGCCTGCAGCAGAGCCGTTCAACAATCTGGTACCAAACGACGCGACGGGTTGCCCGGCTTTGACTGCACCTCGCACCAAACCCGCGAGAGCGTTTCCTGAAGCCATCTGACCAGCATACCCCAAGGTATCACCAACTAACCGTGCGCTAACATTATCCTTGGCTTTATTGGCTGCCGCGTCGTGGTGATCCAGGAGCCTGTCGTATTCGTCTGAATAACCCTTTCCATTCCATAACCCCGGAATTGCTCCCACACCCGCCTGTAGTTCTTCATTGAACCCCATCGTTAGTTTGTCATTCATGTTGTAAAATGCATCATTCAACCAATCACCTGCGCTTTGCCCGGATGGCAACGAAGGTTCTGAGACTGCACCGGCCCTCGATGCAGGGAGCGGTTCACTTTTCAGGCTTTCTGCTATTTCATCAACCAAAGCATCTTGCTGTTCAGCTGACATGCTGAGAAAATCATCCGAAACTCTTACAGTTCGTCCTGCAATATTGAGATCTGTCATGTTACCTCACCACCCGGAATGTATTTCCGCTTCGGGTCGTCCGTTCAATCGGTTCGGGATCGTCTTTGCCTGATGAAAATATCATTGGATCAAACCCGGTAACTGGTGAAATCACCGATTCGCTATTTATCTCATGGTGTCCGGCTATGCCGGTAAATCTATCATTCAGTGCCTGCTGGTAATGCGCTGACCGTTCATATAGCCCCTGCGCGGCTTGAGCCAGATTTGCACGTCCTTCTGGAGTTAGTCTTTCGCCACGCAATGTTTTGTTCCATAGACCACGTATTTTTTCAGATACTCCAGATGCGTTTTCAGCCGTGGCGAATTCTGTTTCACGAACCGTAGAAGTCGGATCGATGAGTTTCATAAATCCGAAAACACCCGCGATGTCACCTGCACCAGTCCCAAGACCTAATCCAGTCCGGACAGTTTCAAGTCCAAACAGCAAGGCATTGTGGCGTTTGGTTTGTTGGTGATTAGAATACTCTTTCCGCAATCCCTGTTCCCGGGAAAAAACCTTTTGAGGATCGATTGGCTCCGGCTCAACCTGCAAATCCGGAACCACTAGCTTTTGGTCATCCAGCCAGCGCTGACGCCCGTTTATATCCTTCCACATTTCTCGTTTTTTTGGCTTATTGCGATCAAGATACTTGTTGTAAACCGCGTCCGTGCTCATCCCTGCTGAAAGTGCAAGCGCAAGATCGTCAAAACCCTTGTCACGCAATTCCTGAATGCTGGACTGTTTCCGTTGCTTAGAGTGTTTACGATCGGAAACATCCAGGTCCATCTGGCGACCACGCGCCATTCCTTCCATTGCACGGGCAAACGCATCCTGATTGTTTTGGTCACCCATTAGGCCAATGCCAGCCATCAATCGGGTGTTGGCTGTTTCCGGCGAAAGAAACCTCGACATGAAATTTCCTTGAGGTGCCTGCATGCCTCCGGCCTGTTGCTGCCGATTTTGTCCAAAGAAGTCTGATAATCCCATGGTCTAAAGCCTCTTAAAAGAATGAAGATGCAGCAAGGCCTAGACCTGCGAGTTGACGAGCGGGCGAAGCACGTTGAACATGCTGAACCTGTGTTCCGTTCATCACGGTTGTGCCAAGTGGAAGCCCCTGCATACCAAGACTGACAGCAGCAAGACCCTGACGAAGGCCCTTGTTCTTGTCATTTTCGAAGTCGTTGATTTTCTTCTGCAGCTCCAGAGCCTCTTGCTGCTCATATGCCTGCCCGGCATCCATCAGCCTGTCACCCGGCGAATATCCAGCTTCATGCAACCCGGACAATAGACCCGCAATCTGACCACCACGGCCAATTTGTTGATCCCTCGCACTGTCAATTGCGCCCGCTGCCTGCACTTGCAAACCACGCTCCTGGTTATACTGCTGGAATGTTGCATCCTTGACCATATTGCCAAGGGCCTCACTCTTCACCCGGATATGAGCTCCAGAGTTACTCCGGCCAAAACTGGATGCAGTGTCATCTATCTGGGCAGATGCAAGACCAAGCCCCCGTTGTAACTGTTCCATATAGCGAGGATCACCATCCAGATTGTCGCCATCAGCAACGCTTTGCAGGCTCTTTTGTGTCTGTGTTGGATCGCCTGCCTGTTGAATTGCACTTGTTGCAAAATCGGTGGCCAGCCCTAATCCCTGCACTCCACCTTGCGCATGTGAGACATTGTTTCCCAAACCTGCCTTGGTGTTGTCATGCATGCCAATGACAGTGTTGCCCTGATATCTCTCAAAGGCTTTGCCAGACTTGATTTCATCCAGTGCTTTTGGAAATCCGTATTCAGTTGCTTTCTTTGCACCGGGAGGAAGGCTTGTAACCTGTGTGCTTGTTGTCTGGGTCGGGACTGCCTGTGATTTGCTCTTGAATACGCCCATCAGATCACCTCCATTCGATATGTTGTGCTAACAACGCTGACTTGCGGCAAAACTCTCTGCCAGCCCGGGCGTCCTTCAAACTCAATTGAACTACATTGATTGTTTTTGGCGTGGTTGGTGAACACCTCAAGATGTTCTTTCCATCCATCCATGCCCTTTGCCCCGCAATGCTGGACTGTCAGCACCTTCTGGTTTTCGCGAAGCTCAATAATGGTGGTTGCAGCTGCAACACAGTATTCGCCTTTAAATCCCAGCCACAATTTGGCGCGATCTGATGCTATTTCCAGATGAATGTGACCGATGGAACAATGTCCATTGGAACGGTCACAAAATGCCTGAAGGTGTTCAACAGCATATGGCCACACACTGGGTAGTTCGTGCGCTTCATAGGGTATGATGACCAGGTTCATTGGCCACTCACTGCGCAAATCAAAATCGCTTCAATCGTATTGTCGGCATTTGCGTTAACAAGAAGCCGATCACTCTCACCCACTGGCGTTTCCGACAAGTCGATGACAATCGATTTTTTGCTATCAACGGCCTCTTCAATAGCCAGAGAATATCCTACGTTTTCAACTTCCAGAGTGACTGAAACCGTAACTGTAGTGAGACCCGCGTTGGATAGCCTCAAACTGATTAGATTTGGTTTTTCTGATTTGATACCCAACAATACTTCGGTTTCCGCTATGCCAGGCTTAAAGCATGTCTTGATCAACGGCTTGATTGTGTGCCGGTTCATTGCGAGCCTCCCTGAACGGTTTGAAGTTCATCAATCCCTGTCACAAACGACCAGCTGGAAGCTTGCGGAAATTTCAACCGAACACGATGAAACCTCCCTTCTGTCAAAGGCTTGAATAACCCGTCTGCCAGTGGTGTGAATTCCACTCCAAAGGCAACTTGCTCGCTACGTTTATTGTAAGTTCCGATCAATGCCGTCACATCTGCCGAGTCTGTGACTGCAGAGAACTCCTGAAGCGTTGCCCGATAGCCTTCGTAGAATGACACTGCAGCGGTATCTACTTCAGCAGCCATCGAAGCACCGGTAAAATGCCCAAATTCAAAATTGCTGTTAAATGACGCCAGCAATGGCTGACCCGGTTTGTAAAACGCACTGTCAAAACCAATTTGCAGATTGTCGAGATTTCCAAGGGTATCCACTTGCTCAAGTGTGTAACCGGGCGTCCCGGCTCTCAACATACAGGAGCATTCAACATCGATTGAAAACCAGCGCTTCAATGACCAGTTATAACCAATCAGTCGATCAGTTACAGTATCGCTGGTGTTTCCATCGCTCGAATAGCGCCAGTAAATACACTTTTCTTGCGGATCCACAGTCGCCTGCACACTGGATGCATTCTTCAATTCCGCTATCACAGTCTGGTCGACACGATGGCCACCAATGCTTTCAACCACGCCGTCTGCCGTCAGATAAAACCCGTCTCTATCCAGAAACAATCCGACATTGCCGATTTGGGCAACAGAATTGACGCTGATTGCTCCACGTGACTTGGCAATCTCTCCAAATTGAAATGTAAAATCAGAACCGGTGATACGTTGAACAGGGCGAATAATTTCCTTTTGCAGGATAAGCCCACCATGTTGACCCGATACAATACCGGTAACTTCACCACCAGTTGACCAAAACTGGCCATCTGCACCGGCTTTATTCCATTCCTGATGATCATTGATTGCTGACCACCAGACTTCATATTCTCCCAGTGCAAAAACCCGTTCACCAATTACTCCCAATCCGCGGGCATGTGGTGCGCCGGCTAATTCTATAAAACTGGCTGTTGGTGTTTCCAGATCCAGATGCAGCATCCCGTTGGAGCCATTGGTTGCAATCAGGTAATTACCAAAATGCAGGAAATGCCAGGGTAGTTCCCAACTCGCTGAATATCCGGTTCCGACCTCATCCCACCCTTTGGTGGTCGGGTTTAAACGGTAGAGTTTGTCTGCGGTACCAGCGTAAACCTGTGTGACACCCTTATGTGCAACCATCGTTGCCCCGATTGGTGCAGAAGGAAGTGCTTCGGAAAACACCACATGAGACGGGAATGGTTGCCACCCATTCTTGATTGGACGCAGGTTTTTCACATAGGGACAAATGGTACTGTCAAAATCAATGCCGTCCGGCTCCCACTCGCCGATCGCAATCATACTACGGCTCCCGGCAGTTTGAATTTCTGAGCTGCAATCGTGGTGAGCCGTCGTTTCCGGTTGTAGCTTTTCACCGCAGTATCCATCAAAGACAGATGGGTTGTGCCTTTTTCGTGGTTCTCAACATAGATACAGGCTTCCAGCACACACGCATGCAAATAGACACTTGGTGCCTTGGCCAAAATGTCATTTGTTGGAGCGGCATCTGACAATGGATCAAATGCAACCTCGCCCAACAACGCATCGTCGATCCGGCCTTCTGCCATGGCGACCACCGTTTCAATGACAGCAGTTAAAACAGGATCACCTTCACGCAGCATATATTTCAACACTTGCGTTTTCAGCTCATCATAGGAAGCGATTGCCATTAAAGCGTTCCTCTAAATGTGCGAAAATGTTTGTGGTCAGGATCATTCAGGTACTTTTTGACCCAATCATCGTCCTTGGCCAAAAACGCTGGCATGACTTCTTTCATGGCGATGGCCATGGGGATGGAAGCAACCTTTTTACCGGCTCCAAATGCTACGCCATGGCTTTCAGCCTCAAGTGACCGGTTGGAGGCCAGAATGTCCTCACACTCCTGGACAGTGCGAATTGTGTATTCGTCCTTGTCCTCATCAAACCAAAACCATTCAGCAATTCTGGTAACAGGATCAAAGCTCAACAGCCGCCATTGCCCGTCAAAGACATCGCGCATGGGCTATTCCCCGCCTTCTTCTTCATCGTCCTCGATGATCAGATGCATGTCTGCAAGGTTTCTGGATTTGAGGGTGTTTGCCACCTTCGATGACACATTAACGATCAGGCCCTTTGGCCATTTCTTTTCGTTTTCAACCCCATCGGCGATTTCGTCATCGCTGAAGTCACGAGCTTTTTTCTCGCTGTCAGTAGGAAAATAACCCTTCAGCATTTTCATATTAACGCGTTGTGCTGCTGCCATTTATTTGGTCCCTTCAATGAAAAAGGGTTGCCGCACGGACAACCCTCTATGTATTCAAATTCATGTCTGTTCGGATTTATCAGGTCAGGTCGGCGACTGCGCCATGTGCTTTTTCATCAACACGCAGCGTAACTTCACCAATGATAATACGTTTGTCTGCATCCCCTGTTTTTGATGGTTTTTTACGCTTCATTCGGCGCAGCCAACTAAGTTTCACATGGTCACTATCCAGAACGAACACCTCTCGGCTTCGTTGGAACCGATTGGTAATCACCAACAACAGTCCAAAATCAGAGAGATATGCATCGGCAGCACCAACCAGAGTTGCCTGTTTTGCTGCTTTCTTTGATTCCGGGTTTACTGCTGTGCGCAATTCCGAGATGCCGGTGAACCCGGAAAACACCTGCTTGTTGGCTGAACCTGTCATAATGATCTTGGGAGTAGCCCCATTATCAAAACAGGAGCGAATGACTCCGTCCAACTGAGATTTTACAAACGCCCGTTGTGTTCCGTCTGTTGGAGCATCAACATAGCCGGTGCCTGTGTTGTAACCACCATCAGCACCACCTGTGCCGCGATCTGTGTTGGTTTCGAGCCATGCACCCAGACCACCCATCTTGCGTTTTTTTCCAACTACGCTGGAAGCCTGTGGCGACAATACAATTTTTTCCAGATCGCGCTTCCATTCTTTGCCGCGCTTAACTGTCTGGTAGGCCATTTCCGATGCACGGCCTGCTGCTTCGACCTCTTCGAGTGTTTCGGAAACAACGATGCCTTTACTCAGGATCTGGCAATAATTCCCAACGCGGGCTGTTGGTGTTGAGTCTTCATAATTATATTCATCACCCTCATCCTGAGCATTGTCGCCATCTGCTGCTGCAAGATCGTCATTTTGCCATTCACATTTGACTGCTTTGGGCTTTTTGCCTCTTCCGGCTATGCGGGAAGTGAACGGCGTTTCAGTCGGAGATGTGTTGAAAATGGTGTCTGTCAGATCTTCACGAAGTCCAACAGCATCCTGTGTGTCATAGGTATTGGAGGCCTGAGCCATAATCTATTCCTCGTCTTCATAATCCATAAGGAGAGCGGCAGCTGAACTTTCGCTACCGGACTGTTTGTGCCGGGCCTGTTGTTTGCGAAAACGCCCGACATTCTGTTCATTGGTGCTACGTTGACGACGTTTTGACGATGCGACTGGCGTTTTCAGGGCACGTTTGCGGGATTTACTACCCTTGCTCTGCAACGCCCTGTATTTTGCTGCGTCCCGGGCAATAAGCAGGAAGCGATGATCTTCAACGCCCCGGATCTCATCAGATGAAATGCCGTACGACTGGAGGCCTTTTTCCAGAAACCGCATCTGGTTTTCAAAACCTTCTTTGGTCTTGAAGTCAGGAGCAGCAGCAACCAGCGCTGTATATTCCCGATCAACAAACGCTTTATGCTCAACTTTTTGCTGTTCATCGAAGTGTTGTTGGCCTTGTGTCTTGTCATCGCCCATAACCTGCAAGACTTCTTTTGCATGGCGATATTGTTCCACCTGTTGGGCGTAACGCTCCGGGTCTGTGGTGGCTAATGCCGGATCCGGTTCGCCTGCAAAAATAGACAGGATCTTTTCTGTCTGGTCTATGCGGGTTACCAGGTGTTCGTACCACTTGTGAGCAGTCTGCCTGTCTTGCAACAGGGCTTCACGCTGCGTGTTGTTTTCAGCGGTTCCGGCCTCAAATGCTTCATGCATCATTCGCCCGTTGATCAGATCTGCAACAGAAACTTCTGTCCCATCTTCCAGCTGCACCACACTATCGTGGTTGGTAAATTGGCTTTCACCTGTCGGCTTTTCGCCATCTTCATCGTCGATTAGCTCCGGATCCTGTTCGGCGTCGTCTCCGTCATCATCCGGCTCAATTTCATCATCTTCAAAACCCTCGTCTTCGAGTGTTTCACCACCACGCGCATGGTCCTGACTGTCGCCTTCGCCATCTACAAAATCTTCGTCATCAAGTTCACTGATCTGTTCAGCGGCCTGATCAAACGTAAGTGTGGTGTCTTCAGCCGTATCCGGGCCGGAATCTTCGTGATCCAATGGAGTATCTCCAGTTAGTGAAGTTTGACCTGTCTGAACAACAGGCTATTTTTCAGCGCACTTACCCGCTTTCACCGCGTCGGTAAGTTTTGCTCTGAATTTTCGAACGGCGTTGGCATAGGCTGCCCCATCACGCCGTGAAGTATCGTCTTTTGCTCGCAACACCTCGGCCACAGCTTTGATGTCCAGGGCGTCAAGTATTTCGTTTAACAACGGGTTGTTGCGTAATTCTTCTGCATATCGACCATTGTCAATTCTGATTAGTTTTTGCTGGTCATTCAACCCGGCATACCCCCTGCCCGCACTTCTGTTTCAAGCGGGCCCAGACCCTGGAATTTCAATTGAATTTCGGCCATTGCCATTTCACGCTTCAAGATTAATTCCTGCTCTATCGTCCAGCGCTTCAATTCCATCTCGGCTTTTGCCTGCTCGGTTTTCAGCTGAATTTCCGCAAGTTTTGCCTGATCCTGCTCTGGTGGTTTTTCCTGTTGCGCCTGCAGGTATGCTGCAACATCATCTTCTGATGCAGTTTTGAAGTACTCAGCCGGTTCTCTCATCCCTCCGGCTTCGACGAATCTTTCAAGCGTTTTGCTGTATTGGGGAACAGATACAATCGGATTATCCGGGCCGTATTGGCCAATGATTGCTTCCTGCCGTGTGAGGATTGCGCCAAGCATGGCCATATCCCGTTCACGCGATCCGCTGCCAAGCCCGGTATTGACGATTACATCCATATCCGGCGACCAGTCTGCAGGTATCATCTCAACCCATTCCTGCCGCTGATACAGATGTGCAGGACGGGATTGATGCGCCACAACCAGTTTCAATAATGCCTTGCCAAGTTGAGCCAGTCCAAGCATCGCCATATTGCGTGCCAGATGTTTCACCCTGGCTTTCTGTGCTGTGTTCTGCAGGTTCGCAGATGTCGCACTCTGATTTTGCAATGCTTCGGGGTTAAGTCCGGCTGATTGTTCAGATACGCCGGTCCGTTTCTGCAGGCTTGCATCTTCATATTCCAGCATGGCAAAGCAATTGCCTGCCATGTACCGTCTCTCCAGATACTTGACTGAATCCGTACCGTTTTCACTCGAAATCAGTTGCCCGAACCGTGGTGATTCCAGCGCATCCAGTCCGGCCTGCGTCACCTTGTCGATATCAACAATGCGCTCCGGGTTGTTCTGCCAGTAGATGTTATCAAGAGCACCCCGTGTGAGAGCTGTTTTACGTTGCTGGATGTCCGCGACAATGTCGTAAAGCGAACTGCCAACAAATCGATGCGGTTTGGGACTTGGTGTTAAGTCGACGAATGGCAAATCATCCGGCCATTCTTCATTGCTCAATACCGCCCGTTTTCCAGCCTCGCCAGCAATGATCACCTGTCGCCATTCGGCTATTCCGTCATCATCCGCGTCAAACTGGATGTAACATTCAAAGACTTCAATTTCCTCGGTAGCCTTGTTGGTGATTTCACCGTTGTCACCAATATCGCCTTCCCGCGCTTCTGAATAAGCATCTGCATCATCATTTTCATCCGAATTGATGCCATAGACTTTATTGCGATCATATCCACGTTTCACGAGGTCCGAACGGGTCACCATCTCATTGTGCGAGGCAAAAGGCGTGTCTTTCATGCTTGTGGCACTGGCAGAAATCAAAAAGTTTTCTCGTGGCAGTGCCTCAACCCTTACTTGACCGTCACTGATTTTCATCTTGATTTTAACATCCAGCAATCCTGTTTCCGGATTTACTTCGTGTTCAATAAAATCTTCAAAATCTTTATCACCCTCGATCATGGCAAGATCCATGTCGTTAAGGCCATATTGCTGCTCTGTTCGATATTCAGGTGTGCTATCCCACCAGACTTTGATAATGCCGTTGGATTCCAATAGCCCGTCTGTAAATGCTTCAAGCAGAATGCGATATCCATCAAGGCGGCGCATGAAAAGGTTGTTGATGTAATCAGAGGCGGGTGTGGTGTAATCCTCATCGCCCTGCTTTGATGCGCCAAAATCCCAGACAACATCTGATGATGCAAACATCTCCATCAGGTCCGGAATGATCTGTCCGGCAACATCTGACAAATCGCGGGATACAGCCTTTGACCGGCCATCCTCTGCTTCCATATCAGTCATAACGCCACGATAATATTCCAGCGCTTTCTTTCGGTCTTCGGCAAGACTGCTCTCGTCATAGTCTTCTGCAGCCTTGATCTGGGCATCAACAGCTTTGATCAATTCTTCAGTGCCGGTCGCGTTCTTTTTCATCAATGAATACCTTTCACCCGGCGAGATTTAAGCTTGCGGATGGTTGGTTGTTTCCAACCTGTCGAAAATGTCTGAAAGCCATCTGCGCCATGACTGGCTGCATCATGTCTTGGTGTGCTTTTGTAAATGCCGTGTTTGTCGTCAAAGTCGGCTCGGTAATTATCGAGATGCTTTATGCCTTGCGCGCAGTTTTCTTCATCGAATGCGCATTGCGGCAATATCCTGCGTGATGATTCAATGCCGTCTGCTTTGCTATCAATGCGATTGACGATCTTGAATTCCAGCCCGATTTCCCGGGCAGAATCATGTCGCGATTTACCGCTGCCAAGCTCGCGAACCTTCAAATCATGAGGCCCGAAATGTTGTCCGAATGTGGCGCTGCGTAAATCCCGCCAGTCCCAAAGCCAGTTTTTATAATGTGTTAGCCCCTCGCCTGAATTCTCATAATAGCCAATGAAGCGATGCAACTTCCATCATACTGGTGCAGCCAGATGGTCATGCTGTCAGACATGCCAAGATCCCAGAATGTATTGACTGGAAGCGCAGCGTCATAAGGTACAGATGTAATCCGCTTCATTTCCCGCAGTCCGGCCATCTGGCGCGAGAAATAAGCTCCTTCAATAGCTGCTTCAAAAGCTTCATCAGGGGTAGAGGGATATTCCCTCTTCATTTCGTCCTTTTGTTCTTTCCGCTTGAGCACATACCAGGCCTTCTGCTCTGCAGATGGTTTGATGTTGTGCTTTGATTTGAGGTCTGAAAAGTATTCCCGCATCTCTGCGCTAACACTCACCCCATTGGGATCTTCAATGTAACTTCCATCACCAATCCACGAATAGAAATGGAATTTCCAATCCAGCCTTTTGAGTTCCCTGCCACTGAGTGCAAGGGCCCGCGCTTCTCGTGTTTTGTCATAGAAGTCGCCTTCCTGACCTTCAGCTGTACTCTCAATGAAACCAAATGAGTCGGGGCTGATTGTATTCAGCGCACCCGTCCGGATTTCCTTCGCCTTCTCCGGTGATTTGGCGCAGATCTTCCCATACTCGGAGATATGAAGGATTTGATATGTGCCACTACGTAAAGAGGCTCCAACACGAACGCTTGACCCGTTTGACCACTGAATCTCTGTCTCATTCGATTTAATGACGCGAACCGCATCACGTAGCGCCGGGTCCAGTCTCCGGTATGGAAACTTGATCTTGTTGGCGAGCAACGCTTTTGCATTGTCCAGCGTATCTGCAACAATTCCAAAGTTGGTGTTTGAGTTGAACAAACACTGATCAAGCCCCAGCAAATCGATCAACGTTGAAAACCCGCGCTGTCTGGCTTTCAGAACAATGTTGCGATTATGCAGACGGTCGTAAAAATGCTCCTGCGCCGGGTTCATCTGGAACAGAACAACTTCAGCTTCCTTGTTCTCTATCGAGTAGAGATTATTCAGCCTCCATTTCGGGCTCGTCAGCTTCTTCTCGAAGTCCGTCCACGCCTCTGCTGTTTCCATCAAGACGCTCCATCATATCTCTAACTGAATGCTCGTGTTGTATGGCTCCACCACCCTCGCCAGCATGATTGAGCTGCATGCGATCGCCGTATTTTTTTGGAGCCTGTCTGGCGGCCAGCCATTGACGTGCTGCGATTTTCACCCGCGCTCGTTTGGGGTCTAATCTCTCATCGTCAGCAATTTCAATAATATCATCAACCAGAGTATCTGCCTGCCGGTCTCTGGCATTGCTGTACAATTCTTCGAATTTTGGATGCTGATTGAGCCAGGTGAAAACCGTTCCCTTGGCTGGCATGTTCTCATCTTCGCAAACGTGACGCAGGCTTTCACCATCTGCAATGCGCCTGCATATCTCTTCGGCAAGCTTCAGCGAATATTTGATCGCCCTGCCCGGCTTTTTCTTTTTGGTTGTCATAAGACCTGCTTGGATTCCTCAATAGGCAATGATAAGAACATATCATGAACAGTAATTTTATAAACGCGAACACTCTTGGATATTTGCTGGATTCAGGTGAAGTGCTGAACATTCAATGCAGAGCGCGGAACTGTCGTCATCACAAGGATCTTGATATCCGCTGGATGATTAAATACGCCAACAAAAAAGGATTTGAAGGTTTCAACTATCCAACCCTGCATAAGGATCTGGTGAAGCTGTTCAATTTCAAATGTAGTAAATGCGGCAAGCGTGACATCGGGTTTTCACAACGGGCTATGAAGTAATTACTCATACCGTTTGTATTCTGCGCCACATGCCGGGCATTTAATGTCTGCAATAATGTAACCGGCTCTGTCAGTCTCATATTCGACAAAAGGCCATTTGTTGTTCGCGGGCCCGGAACTGCATTTAAGACAAGGGATGCGGCGCGATGCTCTAACAACACGTTCAAGATCAGCGCTGTTAGACATACAAGCTAAACCGGATCGCCTTTTGGAGCTGCAATCGTTGTCTGCCAGTGTTTCCCTGCAGCAAGAATGCATGCCTTGCCGCTGGAATTTGTTATCAGCATTGTCCAGGAGCCTGATGCAGATACATACAATTCAATAACACCGCGACTTGATACCAGCCCCATGGCTTGATGCTTTTCGAGATATCGGGTGGAAAGTAACTCCACCATCTTTTCACGAGACGCACATGGGTTCTTTGCTGCCCCGGCAGCGCTCGCTTCTTTCAAAGACAACGCGCCCACAAACAATGAAAAACACAAAAAGAATAAGCCAAGGCGTTTAAATGCTCCGGTGTTCATGATCCTGTCCTTTCAGGCATAAAAAAACCGCCAATCAAGGCGGCAAGCTAATGTTGTACTGGACAATATTTTCCATCCAACGCCCGATGGTAAGCACCATTATTGATTGTATTTTTGGTCTGCCGCCGTCATAACAAGGGGGTTTAGGGTTTAAGCTTAACTTCTGGAGGAAAATGAAATGAAATTATTAGTACTGGCAATTTCTGCAGCATTCTTTCTGACACCAACTACCTCGTGGGCAAGCTCACATTCCATATATCAAAGTCTTCACTGCCAAAAAATCGGCAGGCACACGATCGAGGCAGTCGTCTGCGAACTAGCGACAAAAACACAACCTGTCCTAATGGAAATCCCAGAGATGATGTTGAGTACTCGCATTAATACTGAGGGATTCATTTCGTTTACATTTGGCGATGCGCAAAACATTCACTCATCTGAGCAAGTTGGCATAATAGAATACTTTGCAAACTTGGCCACCACACGATATCCCGACGCCGATGCATCAGTGACTGCATATTACTCAAATAAGTGGGGTTACCTTCAAATGGAACTCCTGACCACATCCAACACTTACCGCGTCCGCACATGGCGAACAAATTCAAAAACCCCCAATGGAGAATTCTTTGGCCCCGTCAATGCCGTCAAAGGCCCTCTAAAAATAGACAAAATACTTGTTTCTTTTGGAAACTAAATCTTGATGCAACAACCATATATAAAAATGCCGCTAAACGAGGCGGAATAGGTGCAAAATCGTGCGCGTAGTGGTCCTACAGTGTTCTGCGTGATTAAATCATGACGTGACCACCTTCATTCATCCACGAAAAAGCCCGGCAGCTTGATTAAGCTCCGGGCGCATCTCTTCAGTATCAGAATCATAGAGGTGTTATTCGTGGGTAGTCAAGTGTCTTGACCAAACTACTAACATGCCATTGTCATTTTACCCTCCAGCCTCCCTCATAACAAACTGGCTATGCAAATCCTCCAGAGATAACGCCAGCATACGCCCGACAAATTCACTTGCACGGGCAAAGTTTCCGCTGATCAACTCCTTACGGCTGGCGACCAGGTGTGCCAACTCTAATAACGGCCAACCCTCGATCACAACAGATTCCAGAATTTGATAATTCCTTTGTCCAAGTTTGGTGCGGATCAGCTTCAATTCGCTGATTGCATCCAGCCTTGCGTATTCGCTGTCTCCCTTGCCTCCGGTATCAACGCGCTCATTCTCAATTGGCAGAGCGGATAAATCAGACAGACCGGATTTTTGCACCAGCTTTTCAAAAAGCATGGCTGCAACCAGATGACGATCGCCCAGTGTACCTTTGCTGCGCATACGCTTCAAAGTGGGTTGATCAATTCTGGAAATCAGTTTGATTTCAAAGTCCGGTTTGTCTGGATCTATCACCCATTTTGTTTCCAAACCTTTCGCCGCCAGCTCCCTGCGTCTCTGATCTTTCTCTCTGGATCTCTTACCCATTTGCATTGCCGCCTCTGGTATTGAGAAGCCGCGAACGTGGCTCTCCATCAACTGGCGGCACTTTAATTCCGGCAAATGTCAAATATTTCTCAAAATCATTCGGGTGCACGTGATCAAGAAAGGATGGTCTGTCA
>JAESUL010000169.1 GCA_016763115.1 Phycisphaerales bacterium
CGCAACCTCATCCTCTCACGCTACCCCATCGCTGATATCAACGGCGACGGCATCGCGGAACTCTCCAACTTTATCGTCCTCCCTGATGAATACCAGAGCGGCGGCAACGGCGGGATTCGAGGATTCATGTTTGCAGAGATTGACCTGCCAGACGATGTCTACGCCGGCGATGTCGTAGTCGGCAACGCCCACCTCAAAGCCGGAGGTGGCAGTTCAAACAACGCTCAGCGGCGCGAAGCCGCGGAAACCACGGCATACTTCATCGACTACTACTACAACGACGCGGGCACCGGTACCAGTGATCCCAACGGCAGGGTTATTGTCCCCACCTCGGGCTCCGTACTTGATGCCAACACCCCGGTCATCTGGGGCGGCGATCTCAACCAGCAGCCCGGATCAGGCGGCCCTGGTGAGTTCATGACCCAGGCCGAGTTCATCGGAGGCACCGACGGCACCGACCGCGACAGGACCGACTCGGTCATCAGTACGGCTTCACATCCAATCAGCGGCGAAACCAGTACTCAAGGAAACTCGAGCATACTCGACTACCTTCTTTGGCAAGACTCTATCGCCAATGTCCGTCGCCAGTTCCTCTTCCGCTCATCGGGCAGCGGCATGTCGAACGCCCAGCTCCCATTCCCAGTGAGCACCATGCCGGTATCTCCAACGGGAACCTCAAACTTTGCCTCGGATCACCGCCCGGTGATTGTTGACTTCATCCTGCCTCTGGCAGTGGCCGATCCATGCCCGTCGCCGCCGGACATCATCGACGATGACAACCTCAACCTTCAAGATGTATTCGCCTACCTAGCGCTCTACAACTCGGGGGACCCAACAGCGGATCACGCCGAGCCCTTTGGAACCCTGAATCTTCAAGATGTGTTCGCCTACCTGGCAACCTTCAACGCGGGGTGTCCATAACCAGAACTCGTTCGCGATCAGGAATCATTCCCTTGGTCACGCATCTGGCGGATATCAGCGACCGCGGTATCTAACTGACGCTTGAGTTGCCTCACACGAAGCAGCGATTTCACGCGCGTAATCAACTCGAGTTTGTTCACGGGCTTGGTCAGAAAATCATCCGCCCCCGCTTCGATCGCTCGCTCGACATCCCCAACCTCGTTGAGTGCGGTCACCATGATGATCGGCGTATCGAGCGTGCCCGGATTGCCCTTTAACTTCTCGCAAACCTGGAACCCGCTCATCCGAGGCATCATGATGTCCAAGAGAATCAGATCCGGCGGTTCGTGCTCAACCGACTCGATCGCCTCGATCCCGTCATGGGCGACCCGCACCTCGCCGAGCCCATCGGGATACGCTTGGAGCAACTCAAGATTCTGGTCATTGTCATCCACAATCAAGATCCCGCGATGATCGAGCAGGCATTCCGAAGAATCGACGGGCGAAGTTTCTGATGGGTGTTGTGACATAATAACTCGAGAAGAAGGTTGCCCAAGATCACTGATCCGTGACGCCACGGGTTGAACTCGGTTCATTCCAATCATACGCTCACCAAGCGGGCCCAGCACCCGCACAGGAGGCATCCCATTGATGAAATGGGCAAACAAGTTTGATCACCCAACCAAAAAGGCCCTGCTCGCCGAGATGGACAAGGAGCAAGGCTCATTGTTTGACAAGGCCTACCAGGAACTCGCCGACGCCACCGGTTCGAGCCCAAGTCTGACCTGGATGGGTCTGCCTTGGTGCTGGAGCTACGCCTATGCGTGCCCAAGTTCCGCTCTTATCGAGACCGTGTATCTCCTTCCCGATCCCAACTCGCCCAAGATCGCACTCTCCATCCGCTCGACCTTCTTCGAGCAAAATCCGCCTGACACACTCCACAAAGCACTCCACGCTGGGATCGCATCCGGCGTGCTCATCAACCACCAGACCTGGTGCCAATGGGAGATCGCCCCGCCTGAACTCCTCGGCCCAATCGTGGATCTCATCCGTTCCGCCTGCAACCCAAAGTAGCCCACACGCCTCCCCGCTCGGCATCTTGCAGAACTGCCGTCCATCAGGTCGATATGGACACCCACGCACCGCGCGGAAGGACCCCAATGCAAAGACCCACCCAATCACAAGCCTCCCCTCGATTCTTGCTCGCTGCCGCGCTCACATTTTTGACACTGGTTGCCCCGGTTCTCGCCGGCGACCTCGACGGTGTGATCGAACGCATCATCGGGCACACCAACCTGCAGGGCGGGAGTGCCGCGGTCTACATCTCGGATCTTGACACGGGCAAAGAGATCGCTGCCTACAACGCCGACACCCCGATGATCCCCGCCTCGAATATGAAGATCCTGACCACCGGCGCGGCCTCGATGATCCTCGGCGACCAGTTTGTCTTTCGCACCGAGATCATGATCGACCGCTCAATGACCCCTCCCACCCTGATTATCAAGGGCTCGGGCGACCCCGCACTCGGAGACCCGGACCTCTTCAACGACGACCAGAACGGGCTTTCCCTCGCGTCGCTCTTTGACCAGGTTGCCGACGCGCTCAAAGCCAAGGGCATCACCAAACTCGGCGAAGTCGTCGCGGACGATCGGATATTTGACCGCGCCTACACCCACCCAAACTGGCCCATCGACCAACTCAACCGGTGGTACTGCGCCGAGGTGGGCGGCATCAATATCCACACCAACATCATCAATGTCTACCCCATCCCGGGCTCGCCGGGCAGCGCACCGCGGGCCGTCCTTTCTCCCGAGGCCCCATGGTTCGACTTCCAGATCAATGCCAAGACCGTCACCAAGGGCCAGGACACCGCATGGATCGCCCGCCCCCGCCCCGCTAATGTGTTTACCCTACGCGGCAATGTGCGGTACAAAACAGAAAAGGATGTCGCGATTCACAACCCGCCGATGTTCGCCGCCGCCCTCTTTGCCAATGCGCTCAGCGAACGAGGCATCATCATCGCCGATGAAGAAACACTCCCCGAAACCCACGCCCGCCTCGTCGGTGAAGCCGAAATGTCCGCCAACTCAAAGACCATCGCCGTCATCACCACCCCGCTGGTGGACATCCTCCGACGCACCAATACCAACTCGCACAACCTCTACGCCGAGGCCCTGCTCAAACGCCTCGGGCACGAACTCACCTCCGACCCCGGTTCATGGGCGAACGGCTCGTCCGTCCTCCGCATGATGATCTCCGAAAAAATCGGCGCACTCGCAGCCCAATCTACCATCATCGACGACGGCTCGGGCATGAGCCGCGTCAACCGCGTCACCCCCAAAACACTTGTCCAGTGGATGGGTGCGGTCGCCCTGACCGACGCCTGGGAAATGTTTGAGGACTCGCTGGCAACACCCGGCACCGGCACATTGACCAAACGATTCCGAAGCACCGAACTCTCGAGCGAACTGCACGCCAAGAGCGGGTACCTCAACAACACCTACACCCTCACCGGCGTGCTAATCCACCCCAAATCCAAGCAACGCGTCGCCTTCAGCATCCTGCTCAACGACATCCCATCAGGCGCCGCATCGCGAAACGCCAAGCCCCTGCACGAAGAAATCGTTGATGCCGTAGATGATTGGCTCGACACCAAAGCCGGCGTGAGTTCCTTCGGCGGGTAATATCTCTTCATGAATCAACATGCAATGAGACGAACTTGTTTTCTCCCTCTGTTCTTTGTGTTAATCTTTCTCAGCTCCTGCAATAGAAAGCCTCCGGCTACCAACTCGCCCAATACGGACAGTTCACGCACCAATCAATCTGATGATATCAATACGATGGAAGACGAAATCCATCAGCTTTTCTACGCTCGTATCGGTCAACTTGAGCTTTCCATGGACACAGAAACTACTGCGTTGACCCCATTCGTTGTAATCGATTCTGATTTGATCGTTGCACGAGCATCATGGCTGTTCCCTGCATCAGATGCCGTCGTACGACTGCGATGCTGTGATGAACGAAAAGTGCTCGGTGTCGTAGCCGCGGACTATGGACGAGATATTGCGATTCTAAAGATTGACCCGCCCTATCCGGGCTACGACCCTATCCCTTTCTCAACAGACCGCCCTTCAGTCGGCGACCCACTCACTATCCTGTTTACTCTTCCCATTCAGTTCGATGGAATAGTCGGATACGGCTCAAGCGATTCAGTTGTCATTTGGACAGCAGAGCTTGCTGGGATTGGACAGATCACGACGATCGAAAGCGATACCTCGCTCACTTACCCCGGTTCACTTGTCCTCGATGTAAACAGCACACCCATCGGAATCCTCGGCGGATGGGGTGGAGGCGACGAGAGCATTCTTGCTCTGTTTGATGAGTTCCTCGCACTTGATAGGTTCGATTCAGTTCCGCTCCATGAGTTCAACCCTTCGAATGACTCGCTTGCCAATCAATCACAGGCTTTGAGCCTCTGGTCGGCAACCCTTCGCCACGAAGATGAACTTCTCGATGCCCTAGATGCCGCTGCTTCTGCAGTTGAACTCGACCCGCTAAACTGGTACGCATATTACCAACTTGGCGTATTGAAAGACTTAGCCTTCAATGACCTATCTGGTTCATTAGAGGAACTCGATAGGTCAATTAACCTAGAACCCGACTGGATTGAAGCCCAGTTCTCACGAGGACTAGTCTATTTCAAACTCGGAAAACATGTGCAAGCAGAGCACTCGTTGCGCACCGCACTGGAACTTATCCCAAGCCATCCTGACTCGCTCTCAATGCTGGGACTGACACTCTGGGAACTGTATGGTGCTGAGGATGCCATCGAGTTGCTTGCAAAGGCATGCGATGCGGCACCAGACCGGTACATGTTCATCGCGAATCTCAATCATGTTCTGACCGAACTCGACCGCGAGCAAGAGGTATCTGACCGAACTCTTGATTTCCTGAATGCAAATCCTGACCATATCGAAGCCCGCAGCGATCTCGCAAAGCTCAAAGTGACCGACAGGGATCTGAATGGAGCGAAGTTGCAATACAAACTGCTCATTCAAAAAGACCCGAACAATCCGGATTGGATCGCCATGCTGGCATTCACCCAGATCCGAACCGGCCAAGTCTCTCAGGGCGAAGCGAACCTGAATAAAGTAAAATCGATAAATCCAAATCACGCCCTTATTGAAATCCTTGAAAAAGATCTCCGAACTGCAAAGGATTAGCTACTAACCTCGCACACCATCGAGCACCACGGGCCACGCACGCACGGGTTGCCCGTTGCTGGCATCGCCCGCCGTCTTCGGCGTCGCATCAATGAACAACCGATCGCACCCATGCCCTTGGTCCCAGATCGCATCACGCGATGCATCCGAGTTGGCGACCCAATGAAACAATGCTTCGTGATGATTCGTGATATCAACATCACGACCAAGTATGACAATCCACTTGGCATGGGTCGCGCCCGCCGCCAGAATCGCTTGGCAAATCTCACGCCCGAGCCCTTCCCTCGAAGGCTCATCGTGCCCCCGATCCACCCGCACAAACATCCAGCCCGGCGCACTCGGTGAGGTAGACGCTTCGAGAACACCTTCAAGCAACATCGCTTTGGCAACATCGTCTACACACTGTTCCGCCGAAGGTATCTGGTACTCGTACGCAAGCCCCTGCCCGTCAAGATCCTCGCCCGCGATCTTCTTGGTCAGATCAAACCCGAGTTTCATCCCTGTTCCGAGCCTCGGTGCAGAATGGTCAAGAATATCAAGAGCACCATACACACTCTGAATATCGCGTGAAGGTTTGCAGTTCTTGGCCATCGCTGTCAGCACCGCAGACAAATCATGCACATCAACCTCGTCGTCAACAACAAACAGGTTTTTCGTCCACGCCATCTGCCCAGCGCCCCAGATCCCGCTCATCACCGTCCGCGCGTGCAGCGGGTACTGCTTGTTGATCTGCACGAACGCCGCGTTGTGGAACGCGCCGAACATCGGCAGATCGTAATCCACAATGTCAGGCAGCATAGTTTTCAGCAAAGGCAGCATGATCCGCTCGGTCGCCTTGCCCAACGCATAATCCTCCTGAGGCGGCAACCCCACAACCGTCGTCGGGTACATCGCGTGCTCGCGGTGCGTCATCGCCGTGACCTCCAACAACGGATACCGGTCCGGCATCGAATAAAAACCAGTGTGGTCGCCGAACGGGCCCTCGAATACGCCGCCCTCACCAATCGGTC
>JAESUL010000170.1 GCA_016763115.1 Phycisphaerales bacterium
CAGCGTTCCGATGAGATCGCCGACAAACTCGCCGAGCTACGCACCAAGCGCGAATCACTTGTCAGTGATGTCCCCGCCGACGCGCTGCGTGTCTACGAAGTCTTGCTCGAATCGCGCGGCGAAGAGGCGATGGCCCCACTGGAGATCATCGATCGTAAACGCCACGAGTATGTGTGCGGCTCGTCGATGATGAGCGTCCCCGTCGAGATCGCCGCTTCGCTCATCCAGGGCAAGCTGACCATCTCGCCCAATGATGGGTGCATCCTCTACCTGACCGAAGCTGTCGAAGAAGAACTCACCGGCGCGTTCAAAAAATAAGACATCGCCGTGGTGGTTTCAACATACATATTTAGAGAATAAGGCTTAGAAAACAGGCTCGTTTGTTGCCGTGTCGAGCTTGGAATCGGGCAGTTTGTCAAACCCGAGGTGGTCGCACGCGCGTTGGGTGAGCATCCGCCCACGCCGGGTCCGGGCGAGGAACCCGATCTGCAAGAGGTAGGGCTCGACCACATCTTCGAGCGTGCCGGTGTCCTCGTTCATCGAGGCCGCGACGGCTTCGAGCCCGACGGGCCCGCCGTGGTAGATCGTTCGGATCGCGGTGAGGTAGGCACGATCGAGGTCGTCGAGCCCGAGCGAATCGACGCCCTCGAGGGTGAGTGCATCGTCTACAACGGAATCGGAGAGTTGCCCATCGGCGCGGACATCGGCGTAGTCGCGGACACGACGGAGCAACCGGTTGGCGATCCGCGGCGTGCCGCGTGAACGCGAGGCGATGCGTGAGAAGGAAACCTTGTCCTCTTCTTGGGCGCCCATATTGAGCAGGTTGGCCGAGCGGTGCAAAATATGCACAAGCTCGTGCTCGGCGTAGTACTTGAGATGATGCGTGATCCCGAACCGTGAACGCAAGGGCGAGCTGAGCAACCCCGCGCGGGTGGTCGCGCCGATAAGCGTAAATGGGGCACAGTTGATCTGCACGGTCCGTGCGTTGAGCCCGGTATCGAGGCAGACATCAATGCGGAAGTCTTCCATCGCGGGGTAGATGAACTCTTCGACCGCGACGGGCAGCCGATGGATCTCGTCGATGAACAACACATCGCCGGGTTCGAGCCGGGTGAGCACCGCGACCAGATCGGTGCCGCGCGCCAATGCGGGGCCCGAGGTGGTGTGGACCTTGGTGCCCAGTTCGGTGCTGATGACATGGGCGAGTGTGGTTTTGCCGAGCCCGGGCGGGCCGTGGAGGAGCACATGCTCGAGCTGCTCGACGAGCTGCCCGTCGCCCGCAGCTTTCTGGCGACATTTGACGGCCTCAATGGCGATCAATAAACGCTCGATCAGATCGGGCTGCCCAACATACTCATCAAGGGTCTTTGGACGCAATGCCCAGTTGGCGTGCTCCTCAACGGGGCTGGTTTCGGTGGGCGAGATGAGTCGTTCGGTGGCCATGGGTACTGAGTGTATCGGGTGTTGTCCGGGTATGGCGTGATTCAGCGGGGAAACACCGTGAAATCATCGGCTCAACGCATGAAAAGCGTATGAAAAAAGGGGTGACCGTATTGGTCACCCCTTCGGTGCGATTGGATTGCAAATGAATCAGTTCTCTGATTCATCTTTGTCGGATGCTGCCGATCGTGGGAGCATCTCGGGGGCGTTGGCGAGGTTGTAGGCCAAGATCGCGGCGTTGGTCGCCGACTGGATCAGGTACTCCTCGATGGCGAACTCATAGGTGTCGTTCTGGGTGTGCCAGGTGTGCTGGTAGTCCGCGCGACCGACCTCATCCCAGAAGAAACCGGGCATACCTTTTTTGTTGAATGATGCGTGGTCCGATCCGCTGTGGGTGTTGATTTTGTCACCGGTGGGGCGGATGTTGACATTGAGGAACTCGCCGTCGATCTCGGAATAGAACTGCCCGTTGGTCGGGGCGGTTGCTGCTGCGAGGTAATCAACCATGAAGTCGGCAGCGGGGATCCCGCCCTGATAGTTGGTGCCCCCGTCATCAACAAAGGTGGCCGAGATATTCGCCTGCTGGTCTTTGCTCAGTGATTCAACATACCCCTTGGAACCAAGGATCCCCTGCTCTTCGCCGCTCCACAGGGCGAAGCGGATGGTGCGCATGGGCTTGATGCCCGACGCCATCAGGATGCGGGCAGCTTCGATGGTGACAGCCGATCCGGTCGCGTTGTCGGTGGTGCCGAGCGAGCCCGGGCCGTCCCATGAATCGATGTGCCCAGAGATGATAACGACCTCTTCGGGTTTCTCGGTGCCTCGGATCTCGGCGATGACATTGTAAACGGGGATCGGGCCCGCGGTCAGTGTGTGAGGAAGGTTGAACTCGACAAGGATATCGATGCCCTCGGCGGCACGGGTCGAGAGAAAATCGTAATCGCTCTGACGGATGTTGATCTCGATGTCCTTGGGGTAGTCGGCGATGCGCCGCGAACGCCATTTGTTGGCCGAGGTGGTCCAGACCCGCTCGTCCATGGAACTCGAGAGGAACCCGTTGGGGTTTTCTGCGATGACCGCAGCGAGGACGCTCTCTGGGGTGTCGCTTTCAGAGTTGTCGGTGCTGGGTGCGGCGCCCTTGGCAAAGGCGAGCTTGAACTCGTTGCCGGAGGATGACTTGGAAACCCCGGTTGCTTCTTCGCCATCAAAGTTCAGCGTGATCATCGACGATCCCATCGAGTGCTTCCACTTGAAGTTGATGGTGTCGCCCTCGCGGGTGAACTCTGAAATCGGACCTTCGGAAAACCCCGCGATCGACAAATCCCCGGTAACCGGCGAGGCGGACTCGTCGAAAGTCAGCACCGCAGCGACGGGGGTGCCGCGGTAGTCGAAGGTGCCGTTCCAGGCGTTGGCATCCACGGGGGTTTGGGTGCTTTGTGCAACAGGCTGAGCGGTTCGCTCAAGACCCTCGCGGATCTCGTGGCGTGCATCATTGCGCTGGCGCATCTGGAACCCGACCGAGCGGAGCCCGCTGCCCTTGCCCGAATAGTTTGGTTTGAGCAGCACCCAACTGTTGGCGTATTGCCCCCTGTGGGCTTCGTACTCTTCCATGGTCGTGGGGAGGTGGAGGACGCCGCCGGAAGTTGGTCCGTTGGTGCCTCGGGTCCATGCGAGGGTGGAGAACTCCATTTCGCGGATTTCTTTGTTGTCTTTGTCGGGGTCGTTGTTGTCGAGGAAGACCTTGCCGGTGGAGTCTCCACGATCGAACCGGGTTTCGATGACGCCCCATTGATGGAGCCGAGCGTTTTCCAGTCCCATCGATTCGAACTGATCGCGTACCCAATGCTGTGCGTTTTTGAGGTTGGTTGATCCGGTGAGGCGTGGGCCGTGGGTTTGGGTGAGGACCGCGAGGGTTTCCATCACATGCGAGTTGTCCTTGCCCTCAGCGATAATCTTGCGGATGGATGAACGCTTGCCCATCTTGATATCGGGGACATCGACCTCTTGCCCATCAATCACGGCGAACGGGGTGGGGTCTTTGTTCACTTTGAGTTGCAGGCTAACCTCGCCATGAGAGGTGCACCCCGCGAGGGTGAGGCAGGTGCCGGCGAGGGTCAATAGGGTCAAGCGAGAATACAAGCGCATATTGGGATCTCCTGAAATGATGAAACGAGCAGCAATGCCCGGTCTGAAATCTACCGCATAAATCAATCGGCGTTGCGATTGAGTTGCAAGAAGATCACTCTAGGAGCCAACATCGCAGAGGTGTACCGCGCTATTCAAGCGGGAGCCCCTTCTTTTTCCAGAGTTTGAGCAGGCGATTGAGCTCGATGGGTTCCCAGATCCGCCCGTTGGCAAGCTCAACGCGAAGCAGTTTGTTCTCTTCGTTGAACAAGGACACCGTTGCCGGGGTGCTCTCGGTGGCTTTGGAGGTGACCCGCCAGAGCCCGGGCGACTCGGCGGGCTGGTCAACCGAATCCCAACGGATTGAAACCGCGTTGACGCCCGAGTTGTACGCGTACGAGGCGTACTGCCCGGGGAGATGCTTGGACGCAAGCAGGGCGGTCTGGAGGTAGGTCTGGACCTGAGAAATGTACCCCTCGCCTTCAATAAGCGGGCGGGTGACGACGGGGGGTTGGTCGTTCTGCTGGAGGTAGATGGTCATCGAGGTGTTGTGGCGGGCGCCGGTGATCGAAGAGTTGACCTTGCGTTGCTCGGCGGATACCGAGTTGCCCACCGCGGGGAGTTCTTCGATTAGCGACATACGGATCGTCCACGCTTCGTCGGTTTGGTCATCGGAGACAAAGAACATCGCGCGGGTGTCTATCCGCAGGTTGGTCTCGATGGCCATCGCGTCGAGTTGGAAGAGGTAGCCGAGGGTGCGGTCGTCCTCGGACCAATCGGACTTGGCTTTGTCGGTCATTTCGCCCTTGTACCCGGCCCACGAACGGACTCTGCGGTACCCGTGCTCGGTGGCGTCCATCTCATCGCCCGTGGCGGCGGGGGTGTAGAGGCGTTCCCAGTGGTCCTTGTTCTTCCCAGTCAAGACCGAGCGGTAATCCGCGATCGTGAGTGAATCCATGAAAGCAAGGGTTGTGCTGATCGCAGCGGACCTGCGGGTGTTTTCCGCATCGGGGTTGCCCAGATCCAGCGTGCCCACGCTGGTCTCGAACATCGCTTTGGAGTTCTCAAAGTCTGCAGTATCTGTCCGGAGCTCGAAAACAAGGAAGGTGCGTGGTTTGTTCTGGAAGATGGTGTACCCGGTGATCCGGTCCTCGCCGCCGTTGGCGTCGAGTTGGCGGATGTAGAAGCGTTCGCCGGCCCAGAACTTGATTTTGATCTGGGTTCTTGAGAGCAACTCGCCGATGACTCGCGTGCTCCGCCCGATGGTCAGGCGATCAATGATGTTGTCGGCGACCATCGCGGAGGTCAGGTCCGGGTTGGTTGTTTTCTGCCCTTTGATGGTCATCAGCCCGGTATCACCGGGAAAAATGATGGCGGTAGAGGATTCGGAGCCGTAGGAGACCGTTTCGGCGGTCGCGCCCTCGGGGAGGTAGAGCGTGAGTCCGAGGGATTGGATGGTGGTGGTGTTGCGATCGAGTTTGACCACGACGGGTGGTGTGGCGGTCTGTGCGAGGAGTGAGGTCGAGGCGGTGAGAAGGATTAGTGCGATGATGAGGAGTGCTTTGAGGGGCATTGGGGGCTCCGGTTGGAATCGATTGGTATGTCTGTGTTCTCTTCGGCTCGATGGGGCGTAAGGATCGAAACCCGCGGGCAGAAAATGAAAACGGATGATTCTGATAGAATTCGTTCTTCGGAGTGTACCAACGATTGACTCGGTGGGGCGTGGGTCTACCCTTAGGGCCCAACTGATTGTGTGGCGAGTGATCGCGATGCATCGGTGGGCGGACCAGCCGCCGATGTGGTTGATCTGAAACAGGTGAATGAGCGACGCGTTGGCCGAGTAGGCCGCGATATGAACGCCCGACTGGGCCTTTGATGATTGAGGGTACTCTGCATGAGCACTGGCAACAAGATTCGAATCCGGATGGAAGCATATGACCATATCGCCCTTGATGCGTCGGCTCGCGAGATCGTCGAGCACGCCAAGCGCACCAACGCGAAGGTGAAGGGCCCGGTGCCCTTGCCGACACGCATCGAGCGGTACACCGTTCTGCGTGGTCCATTCGTGGATAAGAAATCTCGTGAACAGTTCGAGATCCGTACCCACAAACGGATTATTGATATTCTCGAACCCAATGCACGCACGGTCGAGGCGCTCAATAGGCTCGTCGTTCCCGCCGGTGTATTTGTGAAGATTAAAGCGTAATAGATTCAGGATCGTCCGAGAGGATGATCCTGGTTTTCTTTTTGTATTTGTGTGTTTGGGCCTGTTTTTGCAGGGCAAACGAATAAAACTTCCTCTGTTGGCGGGTGCCGACATGAAGCCGAGCCCGTCGGGATACGGGGATGAAGGAATCGACGATGACACTTCCCAGCAAAGGCGCCCACATGATCGGGCACAAGATCGGCATGACCCGCGTCTACGACGACAAGGGCGTTTCGTTCCCTGTGACGATTATCAAGCTTGAGCCAAATACCGTGACCCAGGTGCGTACACCCGAGGTTGATGGGTATTCCGGCGTACAGATCGGTGCGGGCGATATCAAGCCCCGCAACTCGACCATGCCGATGATCGGTCACGATGCCAAGGCCGGGGTTGCCCCGCGCCGGTACCACAGTGAGTTCCGTCTTGAAGATGGGAAGCACAGCGAGTACGAGTTGGGACAGACCATCAAGGTCGATACCTTCAACGATGTGAAATATGTTGATGTGATCTCGATCAGCAAGGGCAAGGGGTTCATGGGCCCTATGCGTCGGTATGGCTTTAAGGGTCAACTCGCATCGCACGGCGTCGAGCGTAAGCATCGTTCGCCGGGTTCAATCGGCGGTCACGGCAACAACGCCGGTAAGGCCGGTCGGATCAAGAAGGGCAAGCGGATGGGTGGTCACACGGGCAACACCCAAAACACCATGCGGTCTTTGGATGTTGTTCGGATCATTGAAGATCAGGACATTATTCTTGTGAAGGGCCCGGTTGCTGGGCACGCCACTTGCCGCGTTGAGGTTCGTCCTGCGACACGATTAAATCGTTCGAAACAGGGAAAATAATCCTTGTAGAGTTGATATTGTGGGCGGGGGTGTCAATACTCTCCACCCTGAGATCGGAAGGTCGCATTGTGCGAAACCACCGAATGGAATTTGGATATTGCCCCGAGTGATCGGGAGTCAATGCCGAGTCCAAGCCAAGCGATGAACGGCATGCCTTTTCGAGGTATGGTGGCCCGAAAGGGCGATATTCGGAGCTGGCGAGGGCGATTGAACCGGAGGCCGAAGCCTTTGGGGATTCATGAGGCGTGCGGAAGGGTCTAGACCAATGGATGTCCCCATCTACACCATGAGCGGATCGAAGAGCGGCACTATGCCGATCGATGAGATTGCGCTCGGTGAAACAATCAATGCGGACCTGCTCAAGCAGGCTTTCGTCATGTACCACGCAAACCTGCGTCAGGGTTCGGCAAGAACCAAGAACCGGGCGATGGGCGCGTACCGACACAAGAAGATCTACAAGCAGAAGGGGACAGGCAATGCTCGCCACGGCGATAAAAATGTCAACCTCTTCCGCGGCGGTGCGATGACCTTCAATAAGAAGCGGACTCGTGCTGATTACCACAAATCAATGCCAATCAAGATGCGTCGCAAAGCCAACCGCAATGCGCTGCTCTCCAAGATCCTCTCTGATGAGATCCGGATTATTGATGGGCTGAAGTTTGAAACTCCACGGACCAAAGACTTTGTTGCTTTCCTCGCAGCAATCAATGTCGATCGCTCGGCATTGGTCGCCCTCTCGGGTGATGCAGAGAAGAGCAAGAATGCTCGTTTGTGTGCCCGCAATGTCGATGGCGTGCAGATGTGCCGCTCCGACCAGCTCAATGCGTTCGAGATGCTCAACAATCGGTACCTGGTGATCGACAAGTCTGAACTCGAAGCGTGGCTCAGTGGGCCAAGCTCGCAGACCGGCAAGATTATCAAATCTGACGGGGGTGCCAAGTAATGGTTCATGAACACTACATTCTTCGTAAGCCTTTGCTCACTGAAAAGAGCACCGCGTTGACGGAAGAGCTCAATGTATATGCCTTCGAGGTTGACCGGCGTGCATCGAAAGATGACATCAAGGGTGCCGTCGAGAAGAGCTTTGGTGTCAAGGTACTCAAAGTGACAACGCAGGTCCGCAAGGGCGGGTCGCGTCGTTTCAAGTACGGTTCTGTCGCGGAAAACAGCTGGAAGCGTGCCATGGTGCGTATAGCTGAAGGGGACACCATCGAGCTCTTCTGAGTTTGGATGAGAAAGGATTGAAGCTATGGGCATTCGTGTCTACAAGCCAACCAGTGCTGGGCGTCGAAACGCGTCGGTGAACCTCCATGAGGCAATCACCAAGAAGACGCCGGAGAAGAGCCTGCTCAAGCCGTTGCCCAAAAAGGGTGGGCGGAACCACCAGGGCAAGATCACGACGCGTCATCGCGGAGGCGGCCACAAGCAGCGGTACCGGATCATCGATTTCAAGCGTCTCAAGGATGGCGTCCCGGCGAAGGTGGCCTTCATCGAGTAC
>JAESUL010000171.1 GCA_016763115.1 Phycisphaerales bacterium
CATCTACCCTCGATTTCGAGTAGAATCAGATGTGAGTGTCTGATTGGTCAGAGACTCCAATAGATGTTTTAGAGTGAGTTCACGGACCGAATGGTCTCACTCAGGTATTCCGATCACGGAGCTCTTGCCGAGGGACCAATCGAGCTCGAAAAAACCAGCTGCGAGTACCCCGGCATCCGCCTTGAGGTAGATATCTGGTTCAGCAATGAACCAGTCAGGGTAGTGGACACCTGATGTAAAGTATGGGAACTGATTCGTCAGCCGCATTCCGGTGATCCCTGAACCGCCGATTACGGCGATCATCGCAGTCTCAGAGTTGGGTCGCGGGCGAGCCATGAGCACTGCAAGGTCGTTGCGATCAGTGGTGAGTGCATCAAGCGAGGAATGCCCGGATGATATCTGGATTGGAGAAGTTGCAAGCAATGGCTGCCAGGAAGCGTTGGATGAAGCATTGCCGTAGAGGATGATGGAGCGATCAGGTTCATTCGCTGGATCAAAGTCTGTGTCACGGATGATGTCGATCGAGCCGTTACCTCGGTACCAAAATGTTTCGGCGTCATATCGTGCTTTTGCGAGTGCCCAGGCATTTTCCTCTGGTGTGCCAGTCGTTCCAACTACGGCAAGCATGTTGTTGCGGAATGCGTCTTTGAATGGACCACCACGGGCGGGGGACTTGTGGGCGGGGTTGATCTCGGCTGTGGACCATTGTCCGGAATCGATGCGTGTGAAACTGGCGCCCGCTGAATCCATAACTTGTTTGGCGATTCGAACATCGGGAAGCCCAGGGTGGTCATCGGAAACGAAGAGAGTAAGATCGAGCGAGAGGGCGGCTGTATTGCTCGGTTGAATGCGGACAGTATGATTTTCTGCGTCGTATTCTGCGATCACGCGTGAGGGCTCTCGGGCGATGACCTGCTGCTGAATCGTTACCCAGGCACGAGTTGAAGAAATAGCGGGATCTACTGTGGTGAAGTCCACATGGTGTGGTTTGGGATTGATGCGGGAATGCCCAAACATCGAGAAGATCGGCGGCCAGTCAACACATTTGTTACCCCACCAATGTCCTGCGCCGGGCGCTTCGTAGTAGGCGAAGTTGTCGTGCGAGTTTGCCAGCAAGTCTCGCATGAAACGAGCCTGGGATGGTGGGACATTGTCATCGGCGTCCCCGTGTAGGATGTAGACACCCAAATCGGAATAGTTGTCTTTCATGAGGAGGGTGCGCGATGCGTTTGCAGCGCGATCAAGCAGTCGACCGACTTCGCTGCTCGTATCGAACTCACCGCCTCCGCCATAGGACCAGAAGTCACGCCATCCGGCGATGGGAGCAATCGCGGCGAATCGTCCGGCGTGGTAGGCCCCGATCGACCATGTGCCGTGCCCTCCCATGGAGTGCCCGGAGAGATAGGTCTGTGCCGGGTCGGCGTTGAAGAGTTTGAATGCAAAATAGAGCACTTCAATGGCATCGAGCCGTCCCCAGTCTTCCCAGTCGAACCCGAAGGGACGCCGATTGGTCGGTGCCACGATATACATGCCTTCTTTGGAGGCGTAAGCATTGGATTGCCCGCGTCCTTGGACTGATGCGCCGTGGAGGGTGAGCAGCAAGGCATGAGGTTCGGCAGGCGATTCGAGTGTGGCATCGGGCGGTGGAGTGACGCCGAAGTACTGGACGGAGCCATCGATTGAACTTATGAATGTGCGTGAATGCTTCTGATTCGAGTTGCGAATCTTGAGAGTAAACTCGATGGGGTCATTGAGAGCCGTGTCGTTCTTGAGTAGTTGAAGGCTGACAGAGGTTGTTTCGTTGTCAGTCGATGGGCAGGGGGGGAGTTGGACCGGGATTTTCTTTGTGGAGTACGGGGGAAGCATCGGGACAGCAGTTCGAACCTCATTGCGGATGGATGAATCGGCGCTGACAGTGCGGACTTGGTAACCTGATTGCCATTGGTCGGTTGCATTCGTGATGATGATGCCAACATTGACGAGCGAGCGATCGGCGCGGATGTAGTCGGGGACCGTTGGGTCTCGAGTCTCGATGAATACATCCGCTGGTGGCGGGGTGAAGGCGAGTGCGAGACTGCCTCGCCCGGATTTGAATAGGAATGTGTTTTCACCCTTGTGCAGCCGGATAGGGATGCTTGTAATTCCAAGATTATAAAGATCGCCTACTCTGGGTTCATCGTTGATGTACACATGTCGATGTCCGCGTCCTCGAAATATCCAGGTGGAGTCCTGCTCGACGGTCACTGTGGTGAAAGCCCACCCTCCCCCGATTGGCGGGTAGTTGTCATCCTCGTCGGGAGAGATAACTTCCCAAAGATGGATGGTGCCCTCGGGCGCGATGACCTCGCCGCCGGCTTGAGGCGGAGCGAATAAGCCTAAAGCCATCGCGTGCTCTATGGAATCCGTGTTGACGGTAGAACGACGACCGATGCCAACGCGATCAAGCTTGAGTACCTGGCCAATCTTTGGCATGGGCACAGGTGCATCGGCGCGAGCCAAGAGCGGTGTTGCTGAGAGAATAAAGGTGGCTACGGTGATCAAGATACGGCTTGTCATGCAAGGTCCTATTTATGTGTGTTTGGAAAGCATAGCAGGGTGACTAATCCCCATCTGTATCACAGCGGCTGGTGCCCCACGGCAGGGGGCAAAGAGGCTCGTAATATCGGGACCCGAGAGAGTTGAGAGACACAATGCCATAGGCGGGATCTCACCGCGTTGATTGCCAAACCCGAAACCCTCAGATTCAACTTGACATAATGTGATGGGCTAATCGGCCAGCGTGCTTTTGGCGACCGCTTCGGCGATTTTGATGCCGTCGACGCCGGCGGAAAGGATGCCTCCCGCGTAACCGGCACCTTCGCCGGCGGGAAACAGTCCCTTGGTGTTGACGCTTTGGAAGGTCTCGTCGCGGTTGATCCTGATGGGCGAGGAGGTACGCGTCTCGACACCTGTCAGCACAGCGTCGTCCATATTAAACCCGCGTATCCGGCGGCCGAACGAGGAGAGCGCTTCGCGAATGGCGACGATGGCATACTCGGGAAGGCAGGTGGTGAGATCAGCAGGCACCACGCCCGGTTTGTACGAGGGAACGACGGTGCCCAATGATGTGCTGGGCCGCCCGGCGATAAAGTCGCCAACGCACTGCGCGGGTGCCGCGTAGGTGCCGCCGCCGGCGACGAACGCGGCCGATTCCCATTTGCGCTGGAACGCAACGCCCGCGAGCGGGCCGTCCGGATAGTCTACTTCGGGCGAAACACCGACGACGATGCCCGCATTCGCATTGCGATCGGCACGCGAATATTGACTCATGCCGTTCGTGACGACTCGCCCTTGCTCGGAAGTGGCGGCGACGACCGTGCCGCCCGGGCACATGCAGAAGCTGTAGACATCTCGCCCGTTTGAGGCGTGGTGCACGAGTTTGTAGTCGGCCGCACCGAGGATGGGGTTGCCAGCGCTTGGGCCGAATCGCGCGAGGTCGATGAGCGATTGCGGATGTTCGATGCGAAAGCCCAGGGAGAAGGGCTTGGCTTGGATATGCACCCCGCGGTCTTGCAGCATCTGGAATGTATCGCGCGAGCTATGGCCGATGGCGAGCACGACATTATCGGATGCAAGATGCTCGCCGCTCGCAAGCATGACGCCGCGTACTTGACGCACGCCGTTGCTGCCGGTTTCAATATCCAAGTCTGTCACGCGGCTCTCGAAACGGTATTCGCCGCCGAGAGACTCAATGG
>JAESUL010000172.1 GCA_016763115.1 Phycisphaerales bacterium
AGATTTTTGCTCAATGGGATCAAAGCTTAATTGTTCCTCTTCACATTTAAGCATACCACCTTTGTGCCAAACAAGCCTCTGCTCGTAGAGAGCGACTACAGGCTCAGCGCGTAACGTCTTGCCCTTCTTCGCGTGCACCCTAATAATTCGCCCGTCATAACCAGCATTTCTTAAAGTGGTCTCGCACATATCGCCGCCTTGATTGGTCTCAATCAAAATAGCGTCGGCGTCGTGATGTTTTGCCGCCTTGATTGCCGCAGTTGCCCATTTTAACGGACCACCGCGACACGTATAATCTGCGTCTAGGCTGTATTGTTTTGGGCCGTATTTGCTGCCAACAATGATTCCATGTTCGTCGCTCGATTCCTTGTCTGTTGTCGCCGGATCAATAGCGACGACTGTCCTTACGGGATTTAGACCAAAATCTAGGCCGCGTGCTTTAGTTATTGCCTGGTCGGTCCATAGCGCTGTATCCTCGTTGGGTTTTAGCGGCGCTTGCATATACTGTGAAAAGAATTTGCGCCGGTGCGATTTTAACGCCACCCCATGCCTTTCATTATGCTTAAACGGCCATAGCCATCCATTCTTCAATCCGTGCTCAACTGGTATGCCGTGGGTGTAGTCTTTGGGATACTTGTCGTTGTTGTCGATTATCACTGGTAAATTAAGATGATGCCATTTTTCCCCCGATCCGCCTCGCAATAGATACCCTGACAGGTCACTCCAATGGATGCGCTGCATAATTAAAATTATAGGTATAGATTCAATTGCCACACGGCTTGATATTGTTTCGTTGTAGCCGTTATTCACTCCTTCTCTAATCGTTGAGCTATACGCGTCATCCGGCTTGACAGGATCATCAATACAGAGCGCGCCAGTAAACGTGGAATAATCCATGTGGCCCGCTCTAAATCCCGTTACCTGCCCGCCTGCTGCCGTGGCAGTGATGCCGCCGTTATTCTCTGTGTGCCATATTTTTTTGCTGTCCGTGTCGCTCTTCACTCCCACAGGCCACATTTCCTGGAATGCTTTGGACTTGAGAATCTCCCGACTTACGCCACTATTCAATAAAACTAGCTTGTCGGAATAGGAAAGATGAAGAAATCGGGCGCCGGAATTAATGGCCATGCCACGGGCCATATAATTAATCGAGCATTGTTCAGTTTTTGAATACCCCGGGGGTACGTTGACTATGAGACGAGATATAAAATCGGGGTGTTCTGGGGGCAACATTGTCCGATCAAGCGCGTCTTGAATAACACGGTGGTGTGGGCCAATCACCATTTTTGTGCCAAATCTTTGTTTGAAAAAGAATCGATTGAAATACAATCCATCTTCCTCGCATTCTACGCGTCGCGCAAAGTTCTGCTCAGCAGTCATCGTCAGCTAAGGCTTCTTGGCGTGCTTTTTTGTAATCCTCGGCGTTCATTACAATTTGCGTGACCTCCCCACTATGCCCTACATTTTCCTTAAATGCCTGAACACTGACATGATCACCAACCAACTTTAGCGCTGCTACTTTTGAAGGTGTCTTTATTTTCAGTTTATGAACAGGTATAGAATCGCCCTCTAGCATTTTTGATATCTGCTCCGTAGCGTATTCCTCGATACAATACCAGTCATCGGGCGTCGCTTCGCTGAAATCGTAAACGGCCCCCTCTCCCTCTTTAAACTTTACGAATTTATATAAACTGAATTCAGCTAACAGCTTGGCCCTGCGCAAAACCCATTCACTATCTACCTGATCAACTCCAAACCTTTCCCTCACTCCATCCTCTACAGCCTTTCTAACGTGCTCCTTGTTGCGTGGACACTGAGTAATACTGACCCACTCCCAGGCCCTAGTTGTTGCTACCGACTCCGCATAGCCCGCACTCCTGGCCGCTGCCGCAGCACTAAAAGATTCTACATAGTGCTCCACAAATAATTTTTCTTGAGTATTCATTTCTTTCATATATTAATCATAATCAAATCAGCCCCAATGGTCAAAATTAATCCAAATAACTGTTGACGTGTGAGAACTCATACATTACAATGGTTTCAAGATCTAGGAATTAGCCCAGATTGAATCAAAAGGATTAAAAAATGAACATTTCAATATTGAAAGAAGCGGGCGGGAATCAGTGGGAAAAAGGCAACATGAAGAGAATCTACTTAAATGATAGCGCTCTGGCTGTTCTGCTTAGCTTGAGTGATGACGAGGCGTTAAAGTTAAAAAAACTAAAACCTGCCAAGAAAATAACTTATTATTGCCTAGTTACTGAATCGTTTGTTTCTGCGAATGGCTTAATTGTCCGCAATGCGATTAGAGCGAATTTTCCCAAAGAAGCCGTTAGAAAAGCTTGATTTGTGAGTACTCATAAAATACAATAGCTTCACGGTTTGGGAATTAGCCCAGACCGAATCAAAAGGATAATTAAAATTGAACTACTTCAACGAACAGCAAATGGAATCATTGCAGCTTTCCGAGTCGATAGCCATTGCAATTAGTGAGCGCGCTGAATCTGAATCAGACGCGATAAATATTTATCAAGAGGGCACTGACTGTGATTTGATCACAAGCCGAGCCTTTGAATTATCCCCAGAATCCGAATGCCTCTATTGGGGTGCTTTAACCCTTTTTAATTCAAAATAACCAGGAATAAAATTATGAAAATGTTTCTAACAGGTAACGAAATCAAGGCCCGAATGGTCATAGCGATACAGTTAATTATACCGGCAACTATTTTTTGCCTATTATTAATCGGCGCGGGTTTCTTTTATATAATAGCTTGACGCGTGAGAACTCATACACTACAATGGTTTCAAGATTTAGGAATTAGCCCAAATCAAATCAAAAAGGATTAAAAAATGAACATTAACCTAGACGTATCCGAATGCTCAATACTACGCAAAGTTATCGATAATAGACAATTTAAGCTTTGTAAATCAAACCCATTCAACGCCCTCGACTCGATGACTGAAGAACAAGTTTCGGAAGAAAAAGCAATTCTGTCGGCATTGATGACTAAATTAGATCCCCATACAGAAGCAAAAAAAGCGCTAAATGAGGATAGATTTGATATCCACCTTAGCAACAATTTTAACTATATTGCTGGACTTATTGGCGATAAACCGTCAGACAAATTGCTAGCTGCGATTGGCCAACAACTGCCGAACGATGGTGATGCATTAACGGCGAAATTTGATTTTGTTTTGGCAGATGGTTGGCTTAGTTTAGAAGGAATGAGGGCCGCAAGCCAAGCGGGGAAAGAAAATATCTTCGGGGAAGCTGTGTCGTTATCTGAGGCCAACGAAAAAGCCCAGGATTATAATCTAGCCCAGGTGCAGCTTAAAAAGCTTGCTTTAGCCCTACCGATTAG
>JAESUL010000173.1 GCA_016763115.1 Phycisphaerales bacterium
TGCTGTCATACATTTTGTTGAACTTTCTTTTGAAGGAGGCCATACTGTTGTTTGTCATAGCCGCCAAACGTTGAAGGTCTAATGGCTCATACAGATTAGAATCTATGACTTCCCTAAATGAAAAAGTTTTATCAGAAAATAAACTTCTTATGATTATATTCAAGTTTGAAGGTTCGTCAGTTTGCAGGAGAAGTAGAACAATTTCTTTTAACTTGAGTACCAAAATTTCTTCGCTAAGTACATTTTTGTGTTCGAAAAATTTAGCGATACAAGAAAAATAAGCCTTTACAAGGGCTGTGGCATCTTCTTGGGAAGTATCCTTTTTTAATGGATGATCCAATTCTTTCCAAAATTTCGGCTTTTGCCTATCAAAAACTTTTTGTAGCACCTCTCGATTAAAATGAACTACAATAGCACTCAACCTTCCAGATTCAATTGTTGAGAGGCTACGACCGACTGTTTTACCGCATAACGAAAGGATAACTGTGCCCTTTGTAGCTAAAAATCCTGATTTTGTTAAGTCCTGCTCATCACCTTCTAGAACTTAGGCAAAACAAGATTCGGCTGGTAAATCAAATCCTCCCTCTATAGGTGTTAGTAATTCATACCATGTAAATAACGGTTTTTCAAAGAGTAGGATTTGTTTAAATTTATTAGGCATACAGTTAATTTATTCCTTATTCTCAATAGCCTTCTTCTAGGTTAATTTTTTGCTTTTTGTTAATTGGTGCTAACGTCAGTTTGTCTAAAAACCCTCTCTAAGAGGTGATTTGAAGTTAAAAATAGGGATTAGAGTTTGTATTTGTAGGGATTGAATAAAAGATTGAGTTTTATTCAAGAGGGCTCTTTGACCTAAGAATAAAGCAATATTTGCTATTTGATGATGAATAGAGGTTATAAACAGAAAGGAGATAGTTATGAGTTGTTTCATACCAATGATATTGAGGAGTCTTTTGAGGTTGTAAGCAATAAATATAAATCCAACATCAGCAGCAGCATGTTTGATGGTTTTTTTGGTCATGATATGATCGAAGCCCCACTGCCTTTTAATCGTCCCAAAAGGGTGTTCAACAATTGACTGGCGTTGTTTATATATTTCAGGACGTTCTTCTATTGCTCTTTTGTTTCTTTCTAGGCTTTGGGCAAACTCATGTCGCTCTATTATTCTACTACTTTTAGATCGAGTACAACTGGCTTTCAAGGAGCAATTTTTACAGTGGGTGGTCTTATATTGTTTTACACGATAAACTCTTTTGAGATACCAGTTTGCATTAGTTTTTAGTGTTTGTTTGGCAGGACATGAATAGGTGTCGTTTTGATGATTGTAAATAAATTCGCTGAGGTTAAAAGCTTTGTCTGGAGCATTAGAGGCAGGCGCTGTAATTGCGACATGGGTTTCAACTCCCATTTGATGACATTTATGGATTTGTTCAGCAGTGTAGTAACCTTTGTCAAAAACGGCATCGAATGCATTTGTGCCTAGTATTTCAATGGCTTTTTCTACCATTGGAGCAAGAGCATGCTTGTCATTTGTATTGGTGAGTTGGTAATCAATGGGGAGTTTATTTTTAGAGTCGACAGTTGATTGGAGATTGTAAGCTACTTCATTGATGAGTCCTCTGACCATGATTTGTCTACTGTCTGGGTCTGAGGTAGATATTTGTTTTTGACCTGTTTGTTTTAGCTCTATATCTAGTTTGATGTAACTGTCTTGATGTTTTTTATGTTTGATGATTTTCTTTTGAATACTTTCTTTTTGGTCTCTATCAGCTGAAGCCATGGCGATATTATATTCAGCAAGCTTGTTTTCGATGTATTCAAGATGTCTGGCTATTTTGCGTTCATTATAGTTGTTCTTTTTGGAGTTTTGTGCCCTTAGTTTTGTACCATCACCAGCGATAAGTATGCCACCAATGAGGTCAAGGTTCTTAGCTATTTCCACAGTTTGTCTAAAGACTTTCTTGATAGACTTAGGGTTATTTTTTCTAAAATTCGAGATGGTGTTATGTTCTGGAACAAGTCCTTTCAATAGCCAAATCAGTTCAATGTTTCTACCACATTCTTTTTCCAAACCTCTGGATGATCTGATTTTGTTCATATAGCCATAGATGTAAAGTTTAAGCAAGTCAGCAGGGTTAAAAGGAGGTCTGCCGTTTACATTCATTTTCACATCTTTAAATCCAAAGTCTGCCAGAGGAAGAGATTCTACGAACAGGTCAATAAATCGAACAGGATTATCAGGAGCTATAAGTTCATCGATCGCTTGAGGGAAAAGTGCAGTTTGTGTTCTGTCAAATCCAGTGATGTAACTCATACTTTAAGATACAAATAAGCATCCTGATTTGAACTACTTTTGGTAACAGGTTTTTAGACAGTCTGACGTTATGTATACGTCACATTTGTGACGTATAGCCATGAATATATTGATTTTTATGACTGTTATACATGATATATCAGGTATAACAGTCACTGTTGAATTTTATAACTCACATATCTAATCCATCTAAGGGAGATTTAATTCGTTTCCAGCCAGTGTGCGTAATATGAGTATATATCTCTGTTGTTTGGCTGGAGTTATGTCCTAATAATACCTGTATGTACCTTAAGTCTACACCCTTTTCTAGTAGGTGAGTTGCAAAACTATGTCTTAAAGAATGGAGCGTGAGTTTTTTCTTCACACCAGATTTAAATAATGCTTTCTGAAAAACTTTCCTTAGGCTAGTGGCACTATAAACGCCTCCATGTAGTCCTTCAAATAAATACTCCTTTGGACGATATTCTTTAAAGTAATCACGTAATATTTTAAGTACTTTCTCAGAGAGTATACTAACTCTATCTTTCTTGCCTTTGCCTCCCCGAATGAAAACGCGCATTCGTTCTCCATCTATATCAGTTATTCTCAAGTTAATTAACTCGCCTGCTCTTAGTCCTGAACTATAAGCCATGAAGAGCATGGCTTTGTGTTTTAAGTTAGTTACCGTTTTAAGCAAAGCAACTACTTCCTTTTCAGTAAGGACTTTCGGTAATTTGAATTCCTTTATAGGTCGATCAATATGGTAATAGCCCTTTTCTCTCCCCAGAACTTTTTCAAAGTAAAACTTGATTGCGTTTATATACTGGTTTTGACTGCTGGTTGAAACCTCTTTAATTTTTACTAAATAGGTTTGAAATTCGGCAACATGTTTATCAGTCAACATCTCGGGTTTTGTATCCGGATAGTAGTTTAAAAACTGTTCAAAAAGAGAAACATAAGCTTTTATCGTATTTGGACTGTATCTTCTACGTTCGAGAGTATCTATAAAAGCTTGAGGGATTTTTAGCGACTTTTCTGAA